>JALGTU010000135.1 GCA_029821195.1 Candidatus Zipacnadia bacterium | reverse complement strand
ATAGACCACCACCAGCTCGCCATTGGAGAGCGCGCGCACCAGGGGGAGCCGGCGAATGAGCGGATTGATTGCCAACAGAAGTAACAACGCAGTGAGGCCGGGGATTGCCGGCACCGCCTCGGTGATCTGGCAGGCCAGGGCAATGATCTCGGCCTGGCGAATCCAGTAGCCCAACAGCCAGGTCAGCACCAGACCCAGCGCCAGCATCGTCGCGAAGCGCACACCCCGCCCCGGGGATGCCTCCACACTTGTGTCGGTTACCGGGCTTGCGACCAATAGATGCTTACGTGCGCTGGGCACAGCACGTCATCTCCGTAACAGCGTCATACTACGGCGCAGCTTCCGTTCGGATCCGAGAGGGATGAGTACATAACCGGAACTGCTTGCCCCGCAGATAGGTGATCAGCGTCAAGCCCAACTGGTCGGCCAGCTCCAGGCCCAGTGAAGTGGTATTGGACATCGTGGCCAGCAGAGGAATCCCAGCGCGCACCGTTTTCGTCACCATGCTGGAACTGGCCCGGCCACTAGTCACAAGCGCCATATCAGCAATCGGTAGGTCACGGAGAGCACAATGGCCGACGACCTTGTCCACAGCGTTGTGCCGTCCGACATCTTCACGCAGGACCACCAACTTCCCACGACCGTCAAATAGGGCCGCCCCGTGGGTGCCCCCGGATTGCCGGTGCTGCTCCTGATGGTCGCGGAATTGGGGTATCATGCCCAACAAATCAGCAGCTTCCCAAACCACCTCATCCTCGAACGTCAAGGCGCTGGGTAATTCCTGAAATAATCCCTGGGCCTCGGTACAGTCGGTGCCTACACGGCGCACTCGGTCCGGAGGTGTGCCTTCAATGAACACATTGACTGCGTCGGATTCCGACTCACAGTGCTGAGCCGAGAGGATTGCGCTCGGATCGGTGACCAAGCCCTCAGTCAGACAATAGCCGACGGCCAGCTCGATATCATCACCCGGCTGACGCATTATCACGGCAGCAGGCTGGTCATTGATCAGGAGAATGAGCGGCTGCTCGACCGGGGCCAACACCTCCCGCTCGGTGAGTTGCCCATCTCGACCCAATAGACCAGCAGCAAACGACTTACTGCGCATCAGTTCACCACCACTACTTCAGGGATCGTTTTCCGCAGCTATCTGGTGCGCGCGGGCAAGTTCCTCGGGTGTATTGACGTTGAAGAATAAGACCTCAGGCGGGCCAAACCGCGTCAGTTCCGCCTCCTCGAGCCGGCGCACACTTACTTTCGGGAAGAAGTCGGCGACCCGTGTGTGACCGGCTGCCAGCGTCTCAGCGATTGCCGGTAGGCAACTGCGACCGTACACCGCACACAACGTCTGATTCCGCCCATCAACGAAAGGTACCACCGCATCAAAATCCCGAGCGCTGACCAACAGATGGCGGAGCAATTCACTATTGAGAAAGGGCATATCACAAGCGACGACCAGGTAGATCTCCGCCGACGCCCCCTGCATACCGGCCCGGATGGCCGCGAGCGGCCCGGCTCCCGGCTCATCATCCGGCACCAAGCGGATACCCTCCGGCGCCGGCGACCCGCCTACCAGTATCATCTCATTCACTACCGGTATGACAGCATCAAGGACCCGGCGCAGCATCGGAACCCCGCCCACCAAGATGCTGCTCTTCTCCCGTCGCAGACGCCGGGAACTGCCCCCGGTCAGCACCAGGCCTATTGCGTGCTCGCCAGTCATCGGGATTCCCACCTGTGGCTCAACCCAGATTATTCATGAACGGCTTGTGGGAAACCCGCTTTTTAGGCAAAAAAAGCCGGTTTCCCACACCCTTCCGGCAAAAACTTTGAAAGTTGAGTAACCCAGTTGATAGTTGCACCGTGTCACTCTTCACAAGGAACTGTGAGCTGCGGTGAATGCCTCTTGAGGGGCAGCTGCACGTCTTTCGAAGGCTCATCCCTTTTATCTTCGTGAATAACGCAGGTTAACAGTGTCAGCTTGAGTTGACCATTCCCTCTCCGGCGCGCCCAGACCTTCCGGCCCTAACGCACGCGATAGAGGATTGCCCTGCCCAGGGGCGAACTTGCTCACCACTCCTATGCGAAGAGATACATTCCGCGAATTGACTCCCTTGAGCGACGCTCTGGACCTGTGCCGAGAGCAGCTCGGCACGCGCCGGACTGAATCCGAAGGTATGCCACTCAGCGGGGCGGTCGGGCGAGTGTTAGCTGCTACGGTGTGGGCAGATGGCCCACTGCCTCATTTCCCCCGTTCGACGATGGATGGATATGCCGTGCGGGCCGCCGACACCTTCAGTGCCTCGCCCTCCGCACCGGCCATACTCCAGCTTGTCGGTAGCATACTCATCGGCCAAGTCCCGGATTTTGTGCTGCAAGCTGGTCAGGTGGCCGAGATTCCCACCGGCGGTATGCTGCCCGCGGGCGCTGATGCCGTGCTGATGCTGGAATATGCCGAGCAGATCAGCGACGCTACCGTTCAAGCCGCGCGCCCGGTGGCCCCCGGTCAGAATGTGCAGAAAATGGGCGAGGATATGCCCGCGGGTGCTGAGGCGCTGCCAGCAGGAACGCGTCTGACCAGCGCCGACATCGCCCTGCTGGCGGCTCTGGGCCAAACGGATGTAGAGGTCTGCCGTCGGCCTCGCGTCGGCATCGTTAGCACCGGTGACGAAATCGTCCCGATTGCGTCCCAGCCGGCCCCTGCACAGACGCGGGATGCCAACGCGTACGGATTAGCGGCCCTGTGTGGCCAGAGCGGCGGCGAGCCGCTGCTGCTGGGCATAGTGCCCGATGAAGCCGAGGCGTTGCGCCGGGTCGCCGCAGAAGCTCTGGACCACTGTGACGTACTGGCCATCTCCGGCGGCAGCTCCGCCGGCGCGCGCGACATAACCCTCGAAGCACTTCAGCAACTGGGCGCGCCCGGTGTGTTTGTGGACGGAATCGCCCTGCGGCCGGGCAAGCCGACTATTATTGCTTCCTGCCAGGGCAAACTGGCGTTCGGCTTGCCGGGTCATCCGGTTTCGGCACTAATCGTGTTCCACCGCCTGGTGCGCCCGGTGCTATCGTGGCTGACGGGCAGCGAGCCACGTGACCTCTCGCTGACCGCACGGACGACTCGCAATATCCCCTCACGGCCTGGGTACACCGAGTACGTCCGGATACGCCTATACCAGGAGAACAATGACTGGCTGGCCGAGCCGCTGTTCGGCAAATCCGCCTCTGTGGCGTCGCTGGCTGGTGCAGATGGGATGATCGAGATCCCAGCCGGCATGGAGGGAATAGTGGCGGGTGACCAGGTAGACGTAATTCTATGGAGCAGAGCATAATGACTCCCGATCGGCGAATATATCTGAAAATGACCGACCCCGACCAGGCGCTGGGGCTGCTGCTCGACCGTGCGGCCCATTTGCCTGAGTTGCCCACAGAAATGCTGCCGACCGCTGCAGCACTGGGTCGAGTGACGGCCGCCGCCGTCTACGCTCCGACCTCCTCCCCTACCTTCCTGGCCGCAGCAATGGACGGCTACGCGGTTGAGTCGCATCTCACTTTCACCGCTTCCGAAGCAGAACCAGTGACCCTAGCCGTTCCCGACGAGGCCGAAGCGGTGGACACCGGTGACGCGCTGCCTGTGGGGAAGGACGCGGTCTGCAAAATCGAGGATCTGGACGAGCAGCCGGGAACCATTACAGTATTGGCGGCGGCCTGGCCCGGGCAGCATGTCCGGCTGGTTGGCGAGGAGGTGACCGCCGGCGAGCTGCTCGTGACCTCCGGGCAACAACTATCTCCCCGGCACCTCGGGCTGCTGCTGGCAGCGCAGGTCGGGTCAGTACCGGTGCGGCGCAAGCCCGTGGTCACGCTGATACCAACTGGGACCGAGTGCGTGCCCCTAGAACAGGAGCCTGCAGAGAGCCAACTCGTGGAGTACAACGGCCCGATGCTGGCTGCCGCGCTGACCCAGTGGGGAGCCCAACCCCGCCTGCTGCCCCCGGTTCTCGATGACGTGGAGGCGCTCTCCGCCGCAATTAGCCGGGCCACCGAGGACAGTGATCTGGTGGTGCTCATCGCCGGCTCTTCGGCGGGAAGAGAAGACTTTGTGCCGCATATCATCGCTGAGCTGGGCGAGCTGCTCGTCCACGGAGTGCAGATGATGCCGGGGAAGCCGCTGGCCCTGGGCTGGGTGGCCGATAGGCCGATCGTGGGCCTGCCCGGGTACTGCGTGGCTGCGTGGACGTGCCTGCGCAGGTACGTTCGGCCCCTGATTCATCAGATGCTCGGCGTCAGCGCGCCGCAGCCGACAAGGGTTCGTGCGCGCCTGCGGCGTAAGCTACCGTCCAGTGGCGGGATCGAGGAGGTCATCCGGGTGGCCCTGTGCGACGGCCCAGACCAGTTGACCGCCGTGCCCCTGCCTCGAGGCAGCGCCGCCATTACGTCCCTGGCGACAGCGCATGGGCTACTGACGATTGAACAGGCGCACGAAGGGCTCGATGCGGGGACCGAGGTGGAGGTGGAGCTGCTGGTCGCACCCGAGCAGATCGCCAGCAGTATCGTAGCAGTAGGCAGCCACGACCTGGCGCTGGCGGCGGTCGTCGAGCGGATGGCTCAGTGCAAGCCGCCGCTGCATCTGCTCGGCTTGAGCACAGGCAGCACCGAGGGGCTGGCAGCCCTGGGCCGAGGCGAAGGGCACATGGCCGGTAGCCATCTGCTCGATCCCGAGAGCCAGGAATACAATGTCAGCTATATTCAGCGCTGGTTGCCGGACTTGCCGCTGATTCTGGTGAACCTGACCTTTCGCGAGGTCGGACTTCTGCTAAGACAGGGCAACCCGAAAGGAATACAGACGATAAACGACCTGGCCCGCGAGGACGTGAGCTTTATTAACCGGCAGCCCGGCTCGGGCACGCGCGTGCTGCTCGATTTTCTGCTCGCGCAGCACAATATCCCGGCCACAGCACTGAACGGGTACGAACGGGAAGCCCCCACCCACACTATGGTCGCCGAGGCGATCAGGCAGGGGAGCGCCGACGTCGGCCTGGGCATCCGGGCCGCAGCGCAGGCCTTCGGGCTGGATTTCGTGCCCATTACCGAGGAGCGCTACGACCTGGCTATTCCCAAGGCGTACCTGGACCTGCCCAAGATTCTGACATTCCAAAAGGCCCTGCAAGAGCCGCGCCTCCACACCGCAGTGGCGCAATTAGGCGGCTACTCCACTCGCAACACGGGGGAGATCGTCTATGAGCAATGATGCCCGCGAAAGTGGCCCGATACGAGTAGCCATATTGACGGTAAGTGACTCGGCGGCCCGGGGCGAGCAGGATGACCTGAGTGGGCCGCTGCTTGCGGAATTGGTGCGAGCAGAAGGCATGCGCGTGGTGAGCGCCGAAATTGTATGCGACGAAAGACGGGAAATCGCCGCGTGGCTGCGACGGTCCGCGCCCGAAGCCGATGCCCTGTTGACCTGCGGTGGTACCGGGCTGGGACCGCGTGACGTGACAGTCGAGGCGACTGGCGAGGTTATTGACTACCAGGTGCCTGGCATCGCCGAAGCGCTGCGGGCGGCCAGCTTGCAGTATACGCCCAATGCCATGCTCTCGCGGGCGATAGCAGGCGTCATCGGTAACACGCTGGTGGTGAATCTGCCCGGGAGTCCCGCGGCGGCGCGACAGCAGTTCGCAGTCCTGGCCCCCGTCCTGGCCCATGCCGTAGACCTACTGCACGGCCAAACAACTCATGACAATGCCCACAGAGGAGCTCGTCTGAGCTAAGATGCTGATTGATCGCTACGGACGCACCATCAACTATCTGCGCATTTCGGTTACCAACCAGTGCAATCTGCATTGCCTGTACTGCCGCCCACGGGGGCGTGCTTACGCTCTCCCCACCGGTGACGAGCTCACCTTCGAGGAGATTGGCACCGTAGCCCGTGCAGCCGCCAGCCTGGGAGTGGAGCACATCCGCCTTACCGGAGGGGAGCCGCTGCTGCGTGAGGATTTGCCCGAGTTGGTGCGCAAGCTGGCCGACATTCCCGAAATCACCGACCTGGCCCTGACTACCAATGGCCAGTTGCTCGCAGAGCAAGCGCCCGACCTGGCCGCGGCGGGATTGCACCGAGTCAACATCAGCATGGACAGCCTGGACGCCGAGCGATATCACGTGATGACCGGTGGGGGCAGTCTGGAGCGCGTCTGGGCGGGGATTGAGGCCAGTCGTCACGTCGGCCTCGAGCCCATCAAGCTCAACGTCGTGATGGTGCGCGGATACAATCATGATGAATTGCCTGGCTTCGTACGGATCGCCCGTGACCAGGCGCTGCACGTCCGCTTCATCGAGCTGATGCCGGTCGGCCCCGCCGCAGCCCAGGCAAAGGCGCTCTTCTATCCCGCAGCGGAAGCGCTTCGCCAAATCGAAGACCTCCACCCGGCTCATGAGGGCCGGCCCGGACCCGGGCCCGCTCAAGTCTATCGGGTGGGGCGGGGGACCATCGGCTTTATTGCCTCCGTGACCAATCCACCTTGCCCTGCGTGTAACCGGCTCAGGATCACCTCGCAAGGTAAGCTCCGGCCGTGTCTGACCACCGATCTGGAGATTGACTTGAAGCCGGCGCTGGCCGGCCCAGAGCCGGAGGCGGCGGTCGGCGAGGCGCTGCGCGCGGCAGTCGCCGTTAAGCCAGAGCAGGGATTGCACCTCACGCAAGCTTCGCAGGCATTCACTGAGATGTGCCAGGTGGGCGGCTGAAAGGGGAGCAGGATCGTGTCCGAGCAAGACGCCAAACAGATTCGCATGATTGACGTTACGGACAAAGAGCCAACCCGCCGCCGCGCCGTCGCGGCAGCCGAGGTCAAGCTATCCGCTGAGACCCTGG
>JALGTU010000134.1 GCA_029821195.1 Candidatus Zipacnadia bacterium | reverse complement strand
AATGTTGCAGGTTCGGACAACCGAGTGCCTATCCTGCGGAGAGTGCATAGCTGTATGCCCGGTTCCGCAGACGTTGGAGTTCAGAGCGCGGCGCCGAGTGCTCTCCCCGCTGGTATTGGGCGGAGCAACTATTGTGATCTTCTTCGGCATGGTGCTGGCCACACAAGCGGCTGGAGTGTGGAAGGCCCGACCCGATACTCTCTTCGAGATAACCGGCCAGGGCGTCACTCTTGACGCGGCGAACATTCGCGGTTTTATGTCGCTTAACGATATCGAAGGAACGTATGGCGTGCCTGCTGAGGAGCTGATCCGACGGCTTGGTCTCCCCGAGAATACCGATCACACCAGCCCGGTCAGCGACATAATGAAAGCTCTGGACAGAGATGTGCAGGAAGTGCGAGACGCGGTTGCCATGGTCATTGAGCAGTGAGCTGGGAGTGAGAATGGCCTGGGCCTTAAGGAGGCTCTTGTAGTGTCGGGAATTACTAGTCAATACCCCTTTTATCAAGCTGACCAACTCACCCGCGACGAAATTGCCAGTGTTCAGACCGAGCGCTTACCCCAGGCAGTGGCGCGAGCGCTCAAGACGCCGTGGTATGCCGAGCGTCTGGCCTCCTTGAACGTAGTCCCCGATCGCATAACCAGCCTGGAGGCACTCCGCGAGATTCCCTTCACGACCAAAGAGGACTTGCGCTCCGGAATGCCGTTTGGCTTTCTGGCTGTGCCCCTTGACCAGGTCGTGCGTATGCACTATTCGTCGGGCACCACCGGCATTGCCACCGCCATCTACCATACCGCCGACGACCTGCAACATTGGGCTGAGTGTGTTGCCCGCGGAATGCTGCGGGTGGGTGTAACCTGCGAGGATGTCTTCCAGAATATGATGGGCTACGGACTTTTCACCGGTGGCCTGGGCCTGCACTATCCAGCGGAGCTGATTGGCTGTTTGACGATTCCTGCCGGCGCCGGGAATACCAGCCGGCAGATCGAGATAATGAAGACATTCGGGACCACCGTGCTGCATATTCTGCCCAGCTACGGGTTGCGTCTGGCCCATTCTTGTCGCGAAGCCGGCGTGGTGCCTCAACGTGATTTAAGTCTGCGGTTTGCCTTCGTTGGTGCCGAGCCGCACAGCCCCCAGACGCGGGCGCGTCTCGAGAATGCACTGGCTCTGAAGGCGTACAACGTCTACGGTCTTTCGGAGATGTGTGGGCCGGGGGTAGCTATGGAGTGCACCGCTCAGGAGGGACTGCATCTGCGGGAGGACCATTATCTGGCGGAGATTATTGATCCTGATAGCGGTGAGCCGCTGGCTGATGGGGAAGAGGGCGAACTGGTCCTGACGACGCTGTCTCGCGAGGCCATGCCCCTGCTGCGCTACCGGACCCGGGATATCACCTGCATCCTGGCGGAGTCGTGCCCCTGCGGCAGTCAACACCGGCGCATAAGCCCGATTCTGGGGCGCACCGATGATATGCTCATCGTGCGCGGCACTAATGTCTACCCGATGCAGATCGAGCGGATCCTGATGGAGATCCCAGAGATCGGCTCGAACTACCTGATCACGCTGGAGACGGTGGACGAGATGGACGAGATGACGGTGAGCGTGGAGCTTAGCTCTGAGCAGGGGTATGACGACTCGCGGCGGCTGGAGGCGATCCGGCGTCAGATAGCCCACGACCTGGCGCAGGAGCTCCTGTTCCGCCCGAACGTCAAGCTGCTCGAGCCGCACTCTCTGCCCACCACCGAGGGCAAAGCAGTGCGCGTGGTGGACAACCGCATCGGCTAGCCGTCGCCGTGGCGCGAGTGTGCGACGCCTGTGGATCCTCGGGGCTGGTGCGGAGGAGAGCTGCTGCGGCGTTGACCTGCGGAAGCTACTTCAGGGTGATCTCTGGCCGTTCCTCGTAATCCTGGTTCAGGGCAACGCGCGTGTTGACCGCTTCGCTGGCCGCGATGAGCGTATCGGCGGCGATGGGCCCCGAGTTGTGATAGAGTGTCTCCCTGCTGCTGGTTCGCGCCACGGGCGTATATCTCAGCGGTCTCTGGCCGGAGCTGCCTACCGCAGGGGTCGGCACAAACTCGGGCCGGTGCACTGCCAGGCGCGCTCCGTCACCGGAGGGCAGAGGTGGTGCTACTGGAGTAGTCGGCCGCGGCGCTTCGGGACCTACCGGTGAGAGACCAGAACCCGCCGGGCTTGTAGTCGCTGATGTTTCCGGAGGCGCCGGTGTACGCACAGGCAGATCCCTGACGGCAATCCTGGTCGGTTCGTCCGCGCCTGGCGAGCGCTCAGGTCGGTCCGTGGCCGGCGTGGGTGCAGATGATCTTACTGCCACTCGCGACCGGCTCGCCCGATGTGGGCTGGTTACACGCCGGGGCCTGGGAGTCTCAGGTGTGGCAGTCTCAGGCTCATCAACAGCCGGCAGTGCGGGTTCGACGGGCTCTTCAGGCGCTGCAGGAACATCAGCGACCTTAATGGCCGGCAGTGGCGGGCCGATCACAGGCTGATCTGTCTGCGGGGGCCGGGGCCCGAGCAGTAGGCTTGCCACTAACGCGGCGGCTGCCGCCAGGCCGGCCGCTGCCGCACCCACCTTACGCCACGGAACGGTCCAGCGCGCCGGCCGGATCACGCCGACCTCGTCGAGGACCTGTTCCGCTTCTATCGCGTTGTAGATACGCCCCGCGAGGCCGGCGGGCACCGGCACTGTTTGCCGGCGCATCACCGCGGCGATCTCCTCGCTCTGCTTGAATTCGCGGTAGCACTGCTCGCAGGTGAACAGATGTCGCCACAGTAGCAGTTGCTCGGCAGCGGCCAGTTCGCCGTCCAGGTAGGGGGATATGAACGCACCGGCACGCTTACAGGAGATCGCGCCGACCGGCGCAGCCGAATCAACGGCGTTGTGGATGAGTTGGACAAGCTTTTCGCGGGCAGCCGGTTGCGGGCGGCCCGACAGGCTCTGCGATATGGACAGCAGCCAGTCGTGAACATGCTGGCAGCGCGGGCAGGACTGCAGGTGAGCGGCGATCAGGGCGGCCTCCGCTCCGCTTATCTCGCGATCAACATACGCCTGAATTGTCTCGGTTTCGGGACAGGGTTGCATTGTTCTGTTCGACTCGCTCAATCTGCTGGCATGTGCCGACCCGCCCATAACCCGGCGCGGTGGCCGACAACACGCCCAATGCCAAGTAGATAGACACCCTCTGGCGGCGAAAGTTTCCGGCGATTTGGGAAAAAGGAGGATAATATTGGTGCGAGGACTACCGAGGCTATCGCCGGGGGAAATATTGAGAAATTCGAGGTTTGACGTTCTGGCCCCACCACTCGCTTATCATGTCGAGCCACGCCGGTCGGGCGGGGGTGGGGGGTGGCCCGGCGTAGGCGCCTTCTTGCGCGGCATGCATGGCCAGCCCGACGCCGGTTGCAAAGATGGGACTGGCTACGCGGCTGGCGAGGCGACCGACGCTGCGGGCAGTGCCGATGCGCACCGGCAAATCAGCCATCATCTGCGAGGCCATCTCCGTAGTGCCGGGAAGCTGGCAGCTACCTCCGGTGAGCACGACGCCGCCGGCCAGTGTACCATAGATGTTGCTGCGCTGGAGATTCTCTGCGGCCAGCAGGAAGATCTCTTCGAGGCGGGCTTCAATTATCTCCGCGATCAGCCGGCGCGGCACCGTGGTCTGATCGCTCGTGCCGATCTCATTGACGACGACTGACTCCTCCTCGGTGACCATATCTCCGAAGGCGGCGCCGAATCTCTTCTTGACGTGTTCAGCCTGGGCATAGGAGATGCGCAGCAGCTTGGCGATATCCTGGGTGATATGGTTGCCCGCGATCAGTATGGTTGCGCTGTGGGCGATGGCACCGTCAACGAAGACCGCCAGGTCAGTCGTGCCTCCCCCGATGTCAATGACAGCCACGCCCAGGTTGCTCTCGTCCTCACTGAGCACGGCCAGACTGGTCGCGACGGGCTCGAGCACCTGCTTCTGCACCTTGACCCCGGTCTCTTCCACCGCGTCTCTGACATTCAGCGTAGCACCGGCGATGCCGGTGACGACGTGCACATCTGCGTCGAGGCGGGCACCGTGCATGCCCAGGGGGCGCCTGACACCCGATTGACCATCAATGGCGAAGTCGCGGACCAGCGCATGGATGATCTCACGTTCGGGGGCCAGGCTAACATTGTCCCGGGCGCTCTGGACAACCTTCTCGATATCTGCCGCGGTTATCTCGCCGGAGGGGCCAACGCGCACGCGCCCGGTGACATTGCGGGAGCGAATGTGCGAGCCGGTCACGCCCACGTAAGCGCCAGCGATGGGCAATTCGGCCATCTGCTCGGCCTGGTCTACGGACTCGCTGATTGAGGCCACCGCTTCAGCGTGGTCCACGATCACGCCCGCCTTGAGCCCGCGTGCTGGGTGCAAGCCCAAGCCGAGAATGTCGAGTTGGCCGTTGGGGGCGGTCTGGGCAATCAGGGTACAGATCTTCGTCGTGCCCACGTCCACGCCCGCAACGTAGCTATCGTTAGCCATCACTTGCTAACCTCGCTCCACCATCCGTTAGCCAGCAGGTAGTCATGACCGCACTCGCGGCTTCCACACTGGCCGATCCATGATCCTGACATCAATATACGCCGGACGCTTCCCCTTCTCCTCCAACTGTTGCATAATCGTCACGAACATCATCATCTTGCGCTTGAGGTTATCGGCGTCGCCCAGCTTGCCCAGGACGCCGGAGGGGGAGTGGATCTGAATGAGGTGGGGATCGCTGAAGTCCATCACCAGGCCTCGGGTCAGCGACCTGCCCGGGACGGCGGCGAGGATGTCGGCAAGCAGGGCCAGGTGGCGCTGACTCAGCCGGTCACCGGGCGCCATTGGGTCGGCGAGCAGCCCGAAGACCTGTATTAGTGATTCGGGCCACGTGGGACTTGTGCCTACACACACGCCTTGTTCGTCCACCAGCGCGTACTGCTGGCCTATCTGCATTGCTGCTATTGGCTCTCGCCGCCAGACGTGGACGACCAGAGACGAGGGCAGCTCCCGCTCGACCCTGGCCCGCCTGATCTGGGGGCATTGCTCCAACGTGGACGCGATACGCTGGACGGGATATAGCAGGGCACTGGCGCCGGCCGGTACACTGACCCGGGCCAGGGCCTGTTCGGCCAAGTGGGTGTCGGGGGCGTCTATGCGCACCTGCCGGATAAAGAAGTAGGGGCAGGAGGCAAGGCCATACAGGAAGCTGAGCACTACAATCAGCGCTACCAGCCGCACTGCACCGGCCGTTCTGCGGCGTCGCCGCGATAGTTGCTGTTGGGCCGCGTATAGAATCGTGTGGCACGCCTTTGCTTTTGAGTATGCTGCTAGTGCTGTTGCATCTCGGGTTGTTTATGTCACACGGTCGCCACGAGCCGCTCAGCGGCCTGGCGGATGTTGCCTGCTCCTATCGTTATAACTAGGTCATTGGTGGTGGCGTTCTCTCGCAGGAAAGCGACGACGTCGTCGAGATCGGGCAGGTAAACAACCTGCCCGGTGGGATGCTGGGCCCGGATCTTCTCACACAACTGCTCTGCGCTCACGTCGTCACGGGGTTGCTCGCGGGCCGGGTAGATATCGGTTATGGCGATGACCTCGGCCTCGTTGAACGACCGGGCAAAGTCGTCCATCAGGTATTCGGTGCGGCTGTACAGGTGGGGCTGAAACACCGCCACGATCCGGCTGTTGAGGTGCTCCCGGGCCGCCCGGAGTGTGGCCTGGATCTCCGTGGGGTGATGAGCGTAGTCATCAACGACCAGGGCACCGTTGATTTGGCCGATGCGCTCGAAGCGCCGCTTGACGCCCTGGAACTTGGCCAGTACTTCTGCCGCCGGCTCCAGGGGTAAGCCGGCGCCGTAGGCGGCGCCCAGTGCGGCCAGCGCGTTGAGCACGTTGTGCCGGCCGATGGTCTGCAACTGTACCGAACTGAGCGGCTCACCGAAAACGACGGGGGTGAAGCTTATGCCCTGGGCTGTAGGACGGACGGCGGTTGCGGTTATGTCCAGTTCCGGGCTAAGGCCGTAGGAGATGGGTCGTGCCGGGCTATGCTTGACTACCTGGCGGACCTGCTCGCTATCGGCCCAGTAGACGATGAAGCCGCTAGGGTCGGCCAGCCTGGCGAAGTTGGCGAAGCTTTCGCGGAGCTGGGCAAAGGTGCCGTGGACATCGAGGTGGTCGGGCTCGATGCTGGTGAGCACCTGCGAGCAGTGGTCGTAAGCCAGGAACGAGCTATCACTCTCGCACGCCTCGAATATGGCATAAACGCCCTCGCCCAGGCGGAAGTTGCTGCTGATATTGAGACAGTGTCCGCCGACAAAGATGGTAGGATCGCAATCCAGTTCCAGGAAGATCGTGCCCAGCATCGCGGTCGTGGTAGTCTTACCGTGGGTTCCTGCCACGGCAATCCGCTGCTGGTGGTCGAGTAGGTGGGCGATCAGGTCCGAGCGATGGATAACTGGCTGGCCGCTGCTCCGAGCCGCGATCAGCTCGGGATTGTCCTCGCGGATAGCAGTGGTATAGACGACGAGGTCAGCGTCGCCGATATTCTCTGCTGCCTGGCCCCTAGCTACGGCGATGCCAGCTGTCTGGAGACGGTCTACTGTCTCAGAGCTGGCCTTGTCCGAGCCGCTGATGCGGAACCCCTTATGGTACAGGGCCAGGGCCAGCGCACTCATTGACACGCCGCCGATGCCGATGAAGTGCACATGTTGGCCCGGGACTAGCTTCAGATGGTATGTGGGTGTGGCGGCCTCGGCCATATCGGTACTATTTTACGACATAACCGGTTTTTTGGCAAGACCTGCTTGGCAGGGGCGAGCGGTGGACTCGCCCCTGTGCCTATTTC
>JALGTU010000133.1 GCA_029821195.1 Candidatus Zipacnadia bacterium | reverse complement strand
CTGTGTTCTAATCTTCCCGTTCCGTAAGGTTAGCTGCGAGCAGCGGATAGAGTCTCTCCTATGCGATATCGAAGAGCCTCCAGCTTTACGTCATCGGTGGAGTAGTGGGTGAAATCAGTGACCATTTCGGCGATGATTTGCTGGACGGCCTCTTCGCCGGCGACGCGTTCGAGCAACGTGAAATACTCAATGTCTTGCATACCGGCCAGGATACACTCCAGGCGCTGGGAGCTGACCGGCCCGTCTATTCCCACCCTGGCCCCTGGATACAGCAGTGAGCCATCGCCAAATGAGCTATCCTCATGAAACGTGGTGATATCCTCCCAGGGATCAGACACTCTCCCCCAATTGGTTGTTTGCCAGTAAAACAATCCGTCCAGGGCGTGCTGGCGAAGCTGCCAGAATAGCAGGCGGTGGCGAATACCTTCTTGATTTATGAAGAAATTGCAGTATGCTCCACCCGGGCCACAGCAGACGTAGGCCCAGACCTCCTCGCCAAGGGCCCGACGCTGTTGAAGTTGGTCGCGTAGCTGTTTGTCTTTACTATAGATCTCGATGTTGGGGCACCATACGTTGGTAATCCCAGATAGCAGCTCAACAGGAGTAGTGGCAGTGAACTCGGGACGCCGCCAGAAAGGGGTAACTATCCTGGCCGCCGGGGCGGTCTGGCGAAGGTCCGTACCTGACTTGATTAACCTATCATAACTCTTTTGGCTATAGGGCTCATCTACCGGGTAAAACAGGGCTCTATGGAGCAGTCCATGTGCAGTCAAGAAGTCTATATCCTTCGTTCCGATGGAGATCGTTCGCCGAGGATCCCGCAGATAGGCTAGCCCCTCCGCGCTCTTGTAAGGGGCCGGTAACTGACGCAAGGATAGGCGATGGTCAATTAACAGGCTGTAGTAAGCTCGTTTCAGCGCCAGTGCTGCTGGGCTGCCATCAGTGACTTTATGAGCTTTGAGGACGTGCTTGTAGCCTATGCCAAAAGAAGTACGCAGGTGGGGCGTTACCGGGAGAGTAAAGGGCCATACGTGCAAACGCACGGGCACCCGAACGGGCGCTGCCCCCTCGGCCCTTACTGCTAGTGCTCCTCGGTAAATCCCTGGCGGGCAGTACGGCGGGATGGCGACCTTCACCCAGATAGGCTGGTTAGCGCCCGCCGCCACATCAAAGGATCCGCGCAGGGCTGGGAGGGGATCCGGGTATTCGTTGTGGCTGGGATCTGGAACATACGCTACCTTGAACAACGCTACACGCTCAGAGTCCAAGCTCGCTCCCTGGGGCCCTTGTAAATCGCCAGCCAACGTCACGCACACACCTCTTAGCTTCTTATCTCCAGCAGTTATGACTAGTTGCACACTTACCTTTTCGTTCCCAGCTCCCCACAGCTCCAAGCCCTTGCTAGGCAGCGCCTCCACTTTGCTGTCGCGAAACACCTTCTGCGTCAGCGGTGCCACTCCCAATTGTGGCTCTGGAGCTGCCGTTGCCCAACTTATAGTCGTCAACAGCGCGAGCGCCAATAACCAGCGCATATCGTCTGCCTCCTCGCAGAGAGCCTTGCAAAGCCTACCTGCCTTAAAGCGGAAGGGACCTCGAGGCAAGATGAAATTGCCCGACCTGATCGGGGTCTAGTCATAGTATCTGCCACGCCTGGAAGTGGGGGTTGACCAGCAGGCCCTCGTCGCGGGCGGTGGTGACGGTGATGGACTCGGCGATGCGCCGGGCCTCGTCGGCGCTGTCCGCCGCGAGTAGCATCATCCACAGGATGCCCTGGCGGACGGCAGCAACCTGGTCGCCGTAGTCGAGGCGCTCTTTGAGCGCCTGCTCAATCTCCGGCGCCTGGGCCCCCTCTACGGGGGTGACCAGCACCTCCACGCGCCACAGGCCGTCTTGCTGGGCGGGGCCGCCGCTGTGCTCTTGCGGGGAGCAGATCTCGTAGCTGTGCTTGTTGGGGTTGACGAACAGGTTGGTCTTGTTGGCCAGCTCCCGGGCCAGGAGGCGGGCGGCGTCTGGGTCGTCAGCGTTCAGGTCCAGCGAGTAGTAGTCGCTGCGGCGCAGCTCTTTGAGGACCTGGTCGTAGCCCAAGCGACGCCGGATAGCAGAGCCCGCCGTCAGGGCGGTAACGTCAGGGATCTTCAGACTAACTAACAGCTCAATGGTTTGCATTTAAGGTCCTCCTAACAAACCGAGACAAGCAGCGCCTCACGCAGGGAGTCGAATATGAGCCGGCCCGGGCCGGGTTGCTGCATGGCTTCGTTGTCTCCCCATGTCGTCTGCTTGCGCGCCCCCCATTCATCAGAAAGCTCGGTGGGGAGTTGGCGGATGAAGCTGGCGCGTTCGGGGTGGGGCATCATCGCCAGCACATTGCCAGCGGGATTGCAAAGGCCTGCAATGTTGTCCATTGCACCATTGGGATTGATCTCCGGCGTGTCCGCGACTTGCCCGGCTTCGTCGCAGTACTGAAACACAATCTGGTCATTCGCACGGAGGTGCTCGATGACTTGCTGGTCTCGCGTGGTAAAGCGGCCCTCGCCGTGGGCGATCGGGACGGGCCAGATGTAGCCTGGCGGCATCTGGCGGCTGAGCGTACAGCGGCCCGCGCCACAACTGTGCTTCAGATAGACCCAGCGGCAGCAGAAGTCGCCAATCCGCCCGCGCGGGTCGGGGTGATTCGGTGCCAGGGCCATCTCGACCCGGCCGGGGTTGAGGCCGGGAATCAACCCCGCCTCGACCAGCACCTGGGCGCCATTGCAGATACCCAGCACGGGCTTGCCGTACTCGATCACCTGCTCGAACACAGTGGCAACAATGGGCTCTTTCGTGGCAATAACTCCGGAACGGACCCGGTCCTGGTAAGAGAAGCCGCCGCCGATGATGTAACCGTCGTATGCGACCAACGCCGCCGGATCACGATTCCAGCGGAATACATCACAGGCTATGCCAGCGGCTTCTGCGGCCCGTTTGGTCTCCCATTCGCAGTTGGAGCCGGGGAACTGAATCAGCGCGACGCGGGGCTGCGTTGCGGCCTGTTCGGGCATTGGTAGTACTCCTTCCTGATGAGCCAGTGCACCTGGCCAAATTATACTGGAATAGCGTACAGCGGGCAACCTCTTGGGGGAAATTAGGTTTGGTGTGGCGCAAATGGGGGAAATGATATAGCATAGGATTGAACGAAACAGTTGACTTAGCTGGCCGATAAGTCTAGAATCTGAAGAAGCAACTGCGGCAATTGACGTCTCAACAGTAGATCCAGTATCCGATGAACAAGATGAAACAGGCCAGATCGAACCGGTTTGTACGGGTAAGCTTCGGCTTGCTACTTGGCGTGGTATTGGTGACAAGCAGCGGGGTGCCGGGCGCCGTTGGCGCGGGGCTGCCCCCAGCCACGCGTGCGGAGCTGCCTGCAGATGTGGAGGCGGGGTTGCTGGGACCAGGCTACCGGCTTAGTCCCGGCGATGTGCTGCAGATAGATGTCTTTGGTGACGCCGCGATGTCCGGGCTGTACACCGTAGGCCCGGCAGGCACCATCACTATGCCGCAACTCGGCCAGGTGCACGTGCGCAATATGACCCTGACCGAGGCCCGCGAGCACCTCACCGAACGGTTGGGCGAACTGCTGCGCATCCCCTATCTTGTATTGAGCATCCGTGAGATCGAGTCGGTGCGCAAGGTATATGTGTCCGGTTACGTGGTCGCCAAGGGGCCGCAGACTCTGCCGTTCGGCGCTACCGTCGTGGACGCTGTCATCGGCGCGGGCCTTACCGACCTCGCGGACCTGCGGCGCGTGCGCGTAACTCATCCGGGCGAGCAGCCCAAGACACTCGACCTCAGCGGCATACGCACGGACCAGCCTATTGATGTGACCGAGCGTGTACAGTACGGCGACATCATCTATGTGCCCAAGGTCCGCGACCGAATCGCGGTACTGGGCTTTGTGGAGGAGCCGACCACTGTTTACCTACCGGTGGGGCAGGAGATCCGGGTTCTGGAGGCGATTACCCAACTCGCTGGTGGGCTGGCGGCAGGCGCGGATACCTCAACAGCACTGCTGATCCACAAAGACCAGCAAAGTGAGGTCATCAACCTGTACCGGCTGATCAGGGAGGGTGACGTCGCCGAAAACAAAGTGCTGCGCGCCGGGGATGTCATCGTGATAAATGAAGCCGATACCATATCGGTTGTGGGGGAAGGGACCAGCCCCTCAACTTTCCGCAGCCCCGAGCCGGTGACCGCGTTGGAGGTGCTAGCCCAAGCCGAGGGATTCAGCGCCCGAGCTGACTTGGCGGCGGCGCAGATCTATTCGAAGGGCGGCCAAACGCGACCAATTGACCTGGAGGCGTTGTGGAAAAAAGGCGACATGTCGCAGAATATCGAGATCTACCCCGGCGACGTGCTGATGATTCCGGAAAGAGAACCGGAGACGATCCTGATCGTGGGATCGGTTGGCAAGCCGCAGGTCTTGAGTATTGCTGATGTCGAAGAACGCGATGTGCTGCGGGTGGTGATGTTAGCCGGGGCTACTCCGGCCGCGGATTTGCGCCGGGTGACCATCTACCGCGAGGATAAGCCGCTGACGATAGATGTGCAGGCTATGATGGATGAGGGCCAATTGGCGGCGAATATTGATGTCGAGCCGGGCGATATCGTGATGGTTCCGGAAAAAGAAACCCTGTACGTGCTAGGCGCAGTTGGCATGCAGGGCAAGTTCCCGTGGGAGCCGAACCTGACAGTGCTCGAGGTCATCGCCCGCAGTGGCGGTCTCAGCGAAGCCGCTAAGACCGACGAGGTGCACATCCTGCGCCATGGCGAGGGGAAAGAGTGGGATCACATCGTCGTTTCGATCGGCGAATACCGCAGGGGCGTTCCGCCTGATGAGGCGATTCTGCAGATTGGTGATATCGTCTACGTGCCGCCCAGGAAGGTGCGCAAGCCCATTCTCGAACAGATCCGGGACCTGTTGTGGCTACCCGCGCTTTTCGGCATGTTCGACTAGGGCCAGGTTACTGGGCGAGCCGGGCGAGCAGTTTTGTCATCTGGGAGAGGCCGTGGCGGTCGACTAGACTCTCGTAGTCGGCAATCACCAGTCGCTGAGCGCCCAGGCTGGTGGCCAGGCGGTGGTAGTCGCCGAGACTCTGCGGATCGTCCAGGTCGCTGGCTATCCACACCCACAGTTGTTTCCCCCGCGCAGCTACCGCTGAAGCAGCGTCGCTATAAAGCGCATTGCTGCCTGCTTGGAGATCGGCATTCCCCTCGAGGACCAACAGCGATACCGCATCCACCGCGGCGCTGTCGGCCAGCAAGCCCCAGTCGTCGGCTCCGCTGTAGCGGGCAGTGGGGGAGCTCAGCGGCGGGGGCATCACAATCGAGTGCAGGCGGCGGTCCACGGCCTGTATGGCGGCGCGAGCGGCTAGCAGGAACATCGCCACGCTCTGGCGGCGGAAGGCCAGCACTTCGGGAGTCAGGCGCTTGGGCAGGGCCGTGTCGTAAGTGCCCTGAAACAGTCGTTGGCAGTACGCGCAGCGGCAGCTCCAGGTGCCCCGGGAGTAGTAGAACGACGGCTCGTCCCAGACAAAGCCGTTGGCCTCCATCAGCCACGCCAGGGTGCGGATACTGGAGGTAAACCACTCCAGGTAGCGGGGGTCGTTGGGACAGGCCTTGGGGCAACGCCGGCCGCGACTGTCTATCTGCAAGGTTTGCGGCCAGGTGTGGGTGTAGAGGCTGGGGATGCTGGGGTCGGGGTCCAGCAGTCGGCCGTAGCCCCAGGGGATAACGTAGCATGCCAGGTCGTGGCGGCGGACGTCACGTACGAAGGCAGCCAGTCGCTCGGCCTCCCAGCGCAATTCATCCTCGTAGCAGCCAATCAACAGGCTGGTTATGCCGCTGCGAGCAAGTGCGGTCAGGTTGATGTTGGCCAGCGACTTGATGCCGCCAGTGATGGCCAGACCGATATCCATAGCAGTTGCCCCTGTCTTGGCCGACGCTAGGCCTGGGGTTTGCGCACTACCGCCACCAGGGAGGCGCCCCACGGCAGTCCGGTGGTGTGAACGAAGTAGGACTCCAGTTGCTGTACGGCGAGAAATGAGCGGTCAATGAAGGCGGGTAAGAGGGTAATGCCAATCCGAGGTGCCCCGCGGCGGGTAATCCTCATAACCAGGCGATGAATTACCATCAGGGGCATCAGGAAGCTGACAACGTAGGTCAACTTTAGCTCCTCGAATCCCGCGGCCCGCAGCAAGCGGCGCAGCGGCCGCTTGTTGTAGCGGCGAAAATGATGGAGCACTTCGTCATGGGCGCTCCACAAGAACTGCAGGGCCGGGACGGTGATCACCGCTACGCCACCCGGGCGCAGCACGCGGTAGAATTCTCGCAGGGCCTGCTGGTCATCCGCTGCGTGTTCGATGACGTCGCAGCTTGTGAGCGCGTCGAAGGTGTCGTCGGCGAACTCGAGGTGTTCGATGCTACACTGTACCAGTCTATCCAGGCCCCGCTGTTGGCAAAAGGCCAGAGCTTCTGGCGATACGTCACACCCCCAGACCTCGCCCAGTTCCGCTAAGGATTGCATGGTGCCGCCGGTGCCCGCGCCGGCGTCAAGAATCTTAAGGCTCGACGCGGGGGCATACCTGGCCACCAAGTCGCGGACCAGCTTACGCCGGGCTACGAACCACCAGTAGGAATCCTCCAGGTCGTACATCTGTTTAAGCTGCGGGTATTTCATAGCTTTGCTGTGCCGGTAGAACTAACGTTTGACAAATTCGAGCGGATTTGCTAAACTTATCCCGTACTCAGTAATGATCGGAGGCGGTGAGCAATTATGGCCGGTGGCCAGCTCAGTTCTCGACGGCAGCAAATCCTGGACTACCTGATTGAAACCACTCAGCAACGTGGCTACCCCCCCTCGATGCGTGAGACCGCCAGCGCCGTGGGCCTCAA
>JALGTU010000021.1 GCA_029821195.1 Candidatus Zipacnadia bacterium | reverse complement strand
ATGTGGACCATGTGGAGGACCTCATCGAGATGCGGGTTGAGGCAAACGGGTTCTTGTACAAGATGGTGCGTAACATGGTGGGCACGCTGGTGGAGGTGGGTCGGGGCCGAGTAACCCCGGAGGCTGTCCGGCAGATTCTGGCCGGTCAGGACCGTAGCCAGGCGGGGCCGACGGCACCGGCTTGCGGACTGTGCCTGGTGCGGGTGGCGTACGAATAGCTTTGCTGGTGGTGTCGAGTGAGCAGTGGAGGTGGGGGAGGGGCACTGGCGATTAGCGAGAAGGGTTGTAAGTAATGGGAAATCTCAAGACCAAGTCATTCACTGTAGAGGAAGTGCAGCGTAACTGGTGGATCGTCAGCGCTGCCGGGCGACCCCTGGGCCGGCTGGCGTCACGCGTGGCCATAATCCTCCAGGGCAAACATAAGCCCGAGTATACGCGCCACGTTGATACCGGTGACTTTGTCATCATCACCGACGCCGCTGGGATCGTGCTCACCGGCAACAAGCTGCGCGACAAGCGCTATTACCGGCACTCAGGATATCCCGGCGGCTTGAAGGAAGAAGCGGCGGGGAAATTGATGGCGCGCGCGCCCGAAGAACTCGTACGGCGGGCCGTGCTGGGGATGCTGCCGCACAACAGCCTGGGGCGCAAGATGGGTAGTAAACTGAAGGTATACGCGGGCAGCGAGCATCCGCACGAGGCTCAGCAGCCCCAGGCGCTGGAGATTTGATCGGTTCCGCGAACGGCGGGGCGTAGGTCCCGATGACGAAGGAGGCAGGCAAAGTTGGCTGGAGAGCAAGGATACTATGGAACGGGCAAGCGTAAGGGTGCAGTGGCGAAGGTCTGGCTGCTTCCTGGCAGCGGCGAGATCACCGTTAACGATCTGCCGGTGGCGGCGTACCTGCATCGGCATACGTTGACGGAGCTAGTCCTGCAGCCGCTGCGGGCGACGGGAACGCTGGACCAGTACGACGTTAAGGCTGTAGTGCTCGGCGGCGGCAAAGTGGGCCAAGCTGGCGCCCTGCGCCACGGCATTGCGAAAGCCCTAGTCGCGGGGAATGAGGAGTTCCGTGGAGTCCTGCGTGAAGGAGGCCTGCTGACTCGTGACCCTCGAGTCAAAGAGCGCAAGCATGCTGGTTTTCGCAAGGCTCGTCGGGGCAAGCAGTTCTCGAAGCGTTAGGCTCTGGTGTGGCTTGTGGACAGCGCGCAGCAGCAGGCCTGGTCTCCGGAGCAATGTCGTCAAGCCGACCCATGCAGCCGTCGGGACGAACTCGGCGGCTGTTAGTTTGTCAAAAGGGGTATACGGTGCCGGAAGCTGCCCAGGAGAGCGAAGTGATACGCGATGCGCCGGGGTTCTGAGAGTTCAATAGTGGCGGTGGCACTCATAATCTGCCTGCTGGCGGCCACAGTGGCCGTCGGGGCGAACGAGCGTGCCGTGCGGTACGAGTGGCTGGTCAGCCGGGCGGTGATGTACGGAGACGAGAGTCTGGGTGCGGAGGAGTCTACCGGTCTGATTGCGGATTGGTTGGGCCAACCCAGCGTTTGCACCGAAAGCCCCGGTTATGTTCTGGCCACATTGGAGCAGAACGCAAGTATCGAGAACGGCGAGCGCGTGCTCGAGGCAATACTGAGCGCTCAGGATACAGGCCACAGATCGCGGACCCGCGGACAGTTCCCCTGGCGCGCCGGGGAAGACAGTACGCCAAGCCTGGAGGCCACTTACTTCGCCGCCCCAGTACTCGCCCAGATTTACCTGCGATACGCTGATGGTCTCCCTCCCCAGCTTCAGGAAAATCTGGCCACCAGCCTGCAGCTTGCGCTTGATGCGGTCAAACGCAATGCCGCTCCCTCGCAAGATGAAGTGACCGACCTGCTGCGGGCGGCGGCGCTGAGCATGCTGGGGCGAGCGGTCGGCGATGAAGAGGCGGTTGCAGCCGCCTCGCAGCGAGTAGTCAGGTGGTTCACCGACTACATGGCGAAGGGTCTGGGCGGAGGCCACAGCCCCCGTTCGGACAGCTACCGGCTGGCGGCGCTCAAGTGGATCTGGCAGGCGACTGAAGCGGAGCCGCGGGACCTGGCGCTGGAGAGCGTGCTGGGGCTGATGTACCGCGACCTGGCCTACCGGGTGCAACCTGATTCGGGGGCGCTGGGGGGCGCAGCACTATTTGCCGAGGGTGCGGATTATCTGTGCGGTGGTCAGTATAGCCGCTATCTGGTCTATGCCGACCTGGGCGGGCCCCCCCCGGCTTCAGTAACTGGCTTTGCTATGTTTTTCACTGCCTCGGGGTATGAGCCTGCCGAGAGCTTGCGGACCGGAGCCGCGAGGACGATGCCCTATCAGGTATCCACGGCGGCCCGCGGACAGGGATACGTGACGCGGACCGATACGTACATGCACCCGCTGTTCAGCCTGGGGACTATGAGCGGCCAGCCCAGCGCCACGACCATACCACTGCTGGTGACTTTTGCCGAGGCCAGCAGTCGCCCGACTGCGTACTTTTTTACCAGTCCTCAGGCCAGTCATGTCAGCAGCATACAGGTCGAAAATGTTGGCCTGGTTACCGTTGACTTCGACCTGATCGGCCAGGGAGATCGGCGAACTGCGATGCTGCAAGGAGTTTTGGGGCCACGCGCGCAGATTGGCCAGGTTTTCCTGGGGCGCAGTGAGTGGCCCGGCCTGCCGGCGGCAGTACCGGAGATGGGCATCGTAGCCGTGGAAAGATCGGGCTGTTACGTTGGGGTTCGCCTGCTGCGGGCCGGGCCGGTCGAAGGCGAGCAACTGGTGTCGGGCCCGAGGCCCGGGGTACTGGCGTGGAGTAGCGAGGGCGACAGCGCTGAGCTGCAACTGACAATCTATGGGCGTAAGCGCACGTACGCACTGCGCAAGCCAATACACAACGTGCGGGTCGGAGTGGTTATCGAGGTGGTGCCAGCCAGCGATTTCGACTCATTGGCGGCGTTTGCGGCTTACTTCGGGCGGCCCCGGCCGAAGCAGAGGGTTGAACGCGCCAAAGAACTGCTGTCTAAACCGATTGACCCATTTGAGGCGGTCTTGACCGAGCATGATCCGAAGACCAAGACGGACCTGCATTACAGGCACATGCTTATGCACACGGTGACTTACCAGACCGGGGACCTGGTGATGGAGATCCGGGAGGATATGCTTGGCGAGCAGGTGGTCTACCGCCTGGTCAATGAGGAGCCACTGGTGCCACGCGGGCCCTGGCAGGTCGGCGACGAGGTGGTGGAATGGGCTGGTGAATAGGGGCCGCGATTCTTGACAAACCACCCCCTGTTTTAGTATACTGAACCCAATGTTGTAGGTGGCGAGGACCTGTTGAAGTTGCGATAGTGACGGAGTTGGGCTGAGGTATGCGGAAATATCTGCTGCGTGGGGACGTGCGCCCACGCAGTTTAGCTACTATCGGGAGCGTGGCAGAGCGATGGCTGTACCTAAGAGAAAAGTATCCAAGAGCCGACGTAACAAGCGCCGTACCCACCAGGGCGTCAGTGTGACTAATCTGGTGGAGTGTTTCAATTGCGGCACGATGATCCGGGGCCATAATGCCTGCCACAAGTGTGGGTATTACCAGGGCGAGAAGGTTGATCATACCGTCGAGGAAGAGACCAGCCGCCGCTGAGGATGCGACGTGGCGGGCATCGGGAGTAGCTTATGATCATTGCTGTTGATGCTATGGGAGGCGATTATGCCCCGCAGAGCGTTGTGGAAGGTGCATTGCGCAGCGCAGGCGCGCTACCGGTCGAAATAGCGCTGGTGGGGCGCCCGCAGGAAATCGAGCCGCACCTGCCGCCTGCCCGGCAACGTCCCGACAACCTGCGCATCGTTCCAGCCAACGATGTGATACCGATGGAAACCGGCTCGACGCGGAGCGTGCTCCGCCGTCGGGAGTCGTCAATGTTTGTAGCAGTGGATATGGTCGCCAACGGCCAGGCCCAGGCTGTGGTCTCGGCAGGTAATTCCGGGGCGTTGGTGGCTCTTTCCCATAGTCGCCTGGGTGTGATCGAGGGCTTTCGCCGTCCGGGCATCGCTGCCCCGATTCTTACGCTGAAGGGTTCCGGGGTGATGCTGGATGCCGGAGCCAATGTGGACTGTCAGCCGATTGACCTGGCTCAGTTTGGTCTGATGGGCAGCGTCTATGTCCAGCACGCACTGAAGATTGACAATCCCAGGGTCGGCTTGCTCAACATCGGCGCGGAGCCGTCCAAGGGTAACAACCTGACCCGGGCGGCCTACGATCTGCTCGCGCAGATGCCGATTAACTTCATCGGCAATATCGAAGCACCCGATATCTTCAACGGCGATGCCCAGGTCGTCGTCGCCGATGGCTTTGTCGGCAACGTGGCCCTCAAGATGACCGAAGCGGTGGCGCAGTTTGTTATGGAGGAGTTACGCCGCTGCTCGCGCAGCAGCTTGGCTAGTAGAGTCGGCGCCTTCTTGCTCCGCGAGGGGCTGGCCGAGTTGCACGAGCGCTACGATTATGCCACCTACGGGGGCGCACTGCTGCTGGGCGTCCGGGGCATTAGCGTAGTCAGTCACGGACGCTCAGATGCCAAGGCCATTGCCAACGCCATTGCGGTGGCCTGCCACGCCGTCGAAGGCGGGGTTGTCCCCCATCTCCAGGCGACGTGCAGTTCGCTGGTGGAGAGCCTGAGCTAAACATTCCTCTGGCCAGCCAATTTACCCAGTGGTTTCCTATCTCCAACAAGAAAGAACCGTTGTATGTCTTTGCGTGGCGCTACAATCTGCGGCGTAGGTTCCTACCTTCCCGAGCAGATTCTGACCAACGCCGACTGGGAGCGCATGGTTGACACCACTGACGAGTGGATTGTTAGCCACACCGGCATCCGCGAGCGCCGCTTGGCGGCACAGGATGAGGCCTCCTCCGACCTGGCCATCCCCGCCGCCCAACGAGCCTTGGAGGACGCCGGCATCCAGCCCGAGCAGATTGGACTGGTTATCCTCACGACGGTTACCCCCGACCACTTTTTCCCGGCCACTGCGTGCCTGGTCCAAAGTGCGATCGGGGCGACCAATGCCGGCGCTATGGACCTGACCAGCGGCTGTACGGGCTTCATCTACGCCATGGTCGCGGGCGCGAACTTCATCCGCACCGGCGGCTACGACTACGTTCTGGTGATCGCTTCGGAGGTACTAACGCGGACCGCCGACTGGGCGGATCGCGCCACTTGCGTATTGTTCGGTGATGGCGCGGGTGCGACTGTGCTGGGCCCCTGCGAACCAGACCAGGGGCTGCTTTCGTTTGCCCTCAGCTCGCACGGCGAGCACGGCGACCTGCTGATAATGCCAGCCGGTGGCGGGCGCACGCGCGTGACCCCGGAGGTCATTGCCCAGCATCAAGACTGCCTGAAAATGGAAGGGCATGACATATTCAAGTTGGCCGTTCGCGGCATACCCCGGATTGCCCGTGACGCCCTGGCCAAGGCGCAACTTAAGACCAGCGACATATCCGTGGTGGTTATGCACCAGGCTAACCAGCGCATCCTGGATGCCTCTGCCGACCGGCTTGGCATAGAGCGCGACAGGGTGATCAGCACCGTGGGCAAGTACGGTAACAGTTCCGCGGCGTCGGTGCCGATGTGCCTGGATGATGTCTATCGCCGCGGTGGGTTGGTTGCGGGCGATATTGTGCTGTTCGTCGGCTTCGGCGCTGGGTTCACCTTGGGGGCCGCCGTGGTGCGCTGGACCCTGCCGCGGTTTGGTGCTCACTAGCGGTTCGGCAGGCTCACCGCAGGCTGGCCGACGGATTCGCCGTAAGCTGTTTCAGGGAGGAAGCAAATGGACTTTTCCTTCACCGAGGAGCAAGCAGAAATCTTTGCCGCGGTCAGGGAGGTATGCGAGGAAGAGCTCAAGCCCCAGGCTGACGAGCTGGATCGGCGTGGTGAGTACCCCTGGGATAACATCAAGCTCCTGGCCGAGTTAGACCTCTTTGGCATACCGATTCCGCTCGAATATGGCGGGCTGGGGCTGGGCCTTATTGAATGGGCAGTTGTTGGGGAGCTGCTGTCCGCAGCCTGTACCACGACCGGTGCGGTCTACGGCGCCCATATGCTGGCCCAGTACCCGATTATGGCATTTGGCACCGACGAGCAGAAGGCGAAGTATCTTCGGCCGCTGGCGGCAGGCGAGAAGATCGGTGCGTTCGGCCTGACCGAGCCTAACGCGGGCTCCGATGCCGGTAACGTGCAGACGCGTGCCCAGCTTCAGGGCGACGACTACATCCTCAATGGCAGCAAAGTCTTCATCACTAACGGCGGCGATGCAGAGATCTACGTCATTATCGCCAACGTTGCTCCCGAGAAGGGCTCCCGCGGCCTGACTGCCTTCATCGTCGAAAAAGGCACCGAAGGCTTCAGCTTTGGCAAGGACGAGGAGAAGATGGCGTACGCGGCCCTCTCGAACCGGGAGCTGATCTTCCAGGATGCGCGGGTGCCCAAGGACAATCTGCTGGGCCGCGAGCGCCGGGGCTTTCGGGTGGCGATGGAGACGCTCTCGGTGGGCCGGATCGGCATGGCCATCGGCGCGGTGGGCCTGGCCCAGGCGGCTTACGATGCGGCCATTGCTTATGCGCCCACCCGTGAACAGTTCGGCCAGCCAATCAGCGAGTTCCAGGCCATCCAGTTTATGCTCGCCGATATGGCCACGAGCATCGAAGCGGCCCGCTGGCTCACCTACAGCGCCGCCTGGCGTAAGGACCAAGAATTGGAGTACGAGAAAGAAGCGGCGATGGCTAAGGTCTTCGCCTCCGAGATGTGCGTAGACGTCTGCAATAAAGCCGTCCAGATTCACGGCGGTTACGGCTATACCAGGGATTATGCGGTAGAACGGTATTACCGCGAGGCCAAGCTGTTCGATATCGTCGAGGGCACCTCCGAAATCCAGCGCCTGGTCATCGCCAATCGTCTGCTCAAAGAAGCGCAGAGGAGCTAAGACTGCGCGCAGTGGGGCTGTCGGTACGGTGAAGTGGGAGGTATCTTTGCCATCGCAGCGGAGCTTTATTAAGCCAGAGCGCGAGAAGGTCCGCCGGATGTTTGGCGAGATTGCGGTGCGCTATGAGCTACTGAATCGCTTGCTGACCTTCAATAGCGACCAGGCGTGGCGACGTCAGCTAGGAGCACTGATTGAGGCGCCGCCAGGGGCAAGAGTTCTCGACGTGGGAGGCGGGACGGGTGAGAGTGCTCGGGCTTGGCTTCAAGAGCACCCGGATACGAACCACGTAATCGTGGCAGATTTTACCCGCGCAATGCTGCGAATTGCTCAGCAGAAGTTCGCGAGCAATGAGGTAGTCTCGGTCGTCTGCTGTGACGCCTTGGAGCTGCCGTATCAGTCGGAGTGCTTTGACGTGGTGATGGCAGTTTTTGCGGTACGTAACTTCGCGGACCTGCATACTGGGTTGCGGGAGATGGCACGGGTAACTCGTCCCGGAGGACAGGTGGCAATTTTGGAGTTCTGTGGTAATCGAGTCTGCTGGCCCGCCGAGATATACCGTAGATATGTAGTGCCGCTAGTGGGCTACGGGCTGACTGGACGAAAGTATGCATATGATTACCTCGTCCAGTCATCGGGGCAGTTTATGGCGCCGCAACAGCTTGAGTCGGCACTGGAAAGAGTTGGTCTTGGCGATATCGTCTGGAGGCGTTTGTTCTGGCGAGTTGTGACGTTCATTTCCGGCACTAAACCTGACTAGACTTGAAAGAACACAGTCAATAGAAGATGCATATAGTGGTCTGCATAAAACAGGTTCCCGATACTGCTGAGGTCAGGATTGACCCGGAAACTAACACTCTCATCCGCGAGGGCGTCCCCAGTATCATTAATCCCTTCGATGAGAACGCTATCGAGGCCGCGCTTCAGCTCCAAGAGGAGCACGGGGGCAAGGTCACGGTCATCACGATGGGGCCGCCCCAGGCCGAAGAGGCGCTCCGCCAGGCTCTGGCAATGGGCTGTGACGAGGCTATCCTGATTAGCGACCGCGCCTGCGCCGGGAGCGATACGCTGGCTACGTCGTATATTCTGTCTCAGGCCATAGAGAAAATAGGTGACTACGACCTGATCATCTGCGGCAAGCAGGCCTTCGATGGGGACACTGGCCAGGTGGGGCCGGGCATCGCCGAGCACCTCGGTGTCCCGCAGGCGACTTATGCACTGGATGTCGAGGTGGAAGGCGGGAAGATGCAGGTGAAGCGGCTGCTGGCGGGACGGTTTGAGACGGTGGCGATGAGGCTGCCGGCGCTGATTACCGCCGATAAGCACATGAATGTGCCCCGACATGCCGGCCTGCGCGGCGTGATGCAGGCGCGTAAGAAAGAGATAACTACCTGGTCAGCAGCGGATATCGGCGTTGAGCCTGAGCAGTGTGGCTTGGCGGGTTCGCCCACCACGGTAGTCGAGATATTCCCGCCCCAGCGTTCGCATACAGGCGAGCGCCTGGAGGGCGAGGCGCGGGAAGTTGCCCGCCAACTCTTTGCAAAGCTGCGCGAGAACAAGGTGGTCTAGGCGGCATAGAGATCGAGCATGGATATACGTGTTGATCCGGAAAAATGTACCGGCTGCCAGCTTTGTGTGAAAGCCTGCCCATACGCCGCAGTCGAGATGCAAGGGGACATCGCCACCATCACGGCAGCGTGTACGCTGTGTGGGGCGTGTGTGAGCGTCTGCCCGGTCGGGGCCATTATCCGGGAAATGCCCGACGTCGCGGAGATTGACACCAGTAATTACCAGGGCGTCTGGGTCATTGCCGAGCTTGACGAGGACCGGTTGGCGGGGGTAACTCTGGAGCTGTTGGGCAAGGGGCGGGAGTTGGCTGATGCCCTGGAAACACCCCTGAGTCTGGTCGTGCTGGGCAATGGCGTTGGCGAGTTGGTGACCCCAGCCGGGGAGTACGGCGCCGACCGGGTCTACCTGGTGGGAGACCCCGTGCTGGAGCAATACCGCACCGGGCCATACACCGACGTTATCGCTGGGCTCATCAACAAGTACCAGCCGGAGATCGTCCTGATTGGTGCCACTGAACAGGGGCGTGATCTGGCGCCACGCCTGGCGGTGCGGCTGGAGACCGGGCTGACCGCTGATTGCACCGGGCTGGATATTGACAGCGAAGCGCGCTTGCTGGTGCAGACACGGCCGGCCTTCGGGGGGAGTATCATGGCCCGAATCATCACTCGGAATCACCGCCCTCAGATGGCGACGGTCCGCCCGCGGGTGATGCGGCGAGCCGAGCCCCAGCCGGGGCGCGAGGCCGGGCTAGTCGAGATTCCGGTCAAGCTCAACGAGGAATCCGTACTGACGCGCATTGTGGAGATTGCCCGAGACCAAAGCAGCCAGGCGGTCAATCTGCAGGATGCTGATATCATCGTATCGGGGGGGCGGGGGCTGAAGAAGCCGGAGAACTTCGCACTCGTCCAGGAGCTGGCGGAAGTGCTGGGCGGCGTGGTAGGTGCGTCGCGGCCCACGGTGGACGAGGGGTGGATTCCGGCGTATCACCAGGTCGGCCAGACGGGCAGGACGGTTCAGCCGAAGTTGTATATCGCGTGTGGGATCTCGGGGGCGGTGCAGCACTTGGCGGGGATGGCGGGGGCGGACTGCATTGTGGCGATCAACAGCGACCCGAACGCCCCGATATTTGGAGTTGCCCACTATGCGGTCGTCGGTGACCTGTTCGAGATTGTCCCGGCGTTGACCGAAATCGCGCGTGAAGAGCTTGAGGGCGACTAGCCGAGACAGTCAATGAACAGCTTGTGGGAAACCCGCTTTTTAGGCAAAAAAAGCCGGTTTCCCACACCCTTCCGGCAAAAACTTTGAAAGTTGAGGGAGACAGGCGAGGATTGCGTTGCGTCGCTATGCACTGAGAATTGTGAACTGACGTGAGGGGCTTGGACGGGCAGTTTCACGCCTCCGAGACGCTCACTGTGTCTGTCTTCATGAATAGAATGGGTTAGTTGGCACTTGTGAGACGATGATTGCTTTCATCTTTCCCGGACAAGGTTCGCAGCACGTGGGTATGGGCGCGGAACTGGTAGCGCACTACCCGGTGGCCGCGCAAACTGTGGGGCAGGCCGATGAGGTGCTCGGCTTTGCGCTGTCCCGGCTGATGTTCGAGGGTCCAGCAGAGGAACTGACGGCCACGGAGGTCACTCAGCCGGCGCTGCTGACCCATAGCGTGGCGACGCTGCGCGTGCTGCAAGAGCACGGCCTGGGGCCGGATGTCGTGGCCGGACACAGTCTCGGCGAGTATTCCGCGCTGGTGGCCTGCGGCGCAGTAGACTTCGAGACCGCGCTACGGCTGGTGCGCCGGCGCGGGGAGTTGATGGCCGAAGACGGTCGGCGGGCCGAGGGGACGATGGCGGCGATAATTGGTCTGGAGGCCGGGCAGGTGAATGTGGTCGTAGCGGAGGCCGTGCGGGAGGAAGAGGTGGTGGTAGTGGCGAACTACAACTGTCCGGGGCAGGTAGTGATCGCTGGCACTACAAGCGGCGTGAAACGGGCCTGTGAACTGGCTAAGGAGGCAGGAGCGCGGGGGAGTATTCCGCTGCAAGTGAGCGTGGCGTCTCATTCCCCATTGATGGCGAGCACGGCCCAGCGCTTCGGCGAGTATCTGGCTCAGGCGCGGATTACAGATGCGGAGATTCCTCTGGTGTCAAATGTGGACGCCGTGGCCCGGACCGATGCGCAAGGGATCGCTGCGGCACTGGCCCAGCAGATTGACCACAGTGTGTTGTGGGAGAAGTCGGTGCGGACGATGATGGCGATGGGGGTTGAGAGGTTCCTAGAGGTGGGAGCGAAGCAGATTCTGACCAAGATGATGCCGCGCATTGCCCGGGGAGTCACCGCGCTGGCGACGTCGGACGTGAGCAGTCTCCAGGCGACGATAGCGACCTGGTCATAACGGGGAGAGCAGGGAGTGACGGAATTGCACCTGGCAGAGCAAGTGGCGCTGGTAACCGGCTCAGGGCGGGGGATCGGGCGGAGGATCGCCCTGGCCCTGGCCGAGCACGGTGCGGACGTGGTCATAAACGACGTGGTGGAGGAGAATGCGCGCGCGGCAGCAGCACAGGTGGAGGAGCTGGGGCGGGAAGCAATGGTGGCGATAGCGGATATTACCAGCGAGACCCAGGTCCAGGAGATGGTCGAGTCGGTCATGGCGAGATTCGGCCGCATTGATATCCTGGTCAACAACGCCTGAATTACCCATGATAACTTGCTTATCCGGATGTCCGAGGAGCAGTGGGACGCGGTCTTGAGCGTGAATCTGAAGGGGGCCTTCCTGTGTACGAAGGCGGTGAGTCGTCCCATGCTGAAGGCGCGCAGTGGGCGGATCATCAATATCGCCTCGGTGGTCGGCCTGACCGGAAATGCCGGACAGGCGAACTACTCGGCGTCCAAGGGCGGTCTGATCGCTCTGACCAAGACGACGGCTCAAGAGCTGGCCAGTCGAGGCATTACTGCCAATGCTGTGGCGCCGGGCTTCATCGAGACGGAAATGACCGATAAGCTGCCGCCGGACGCCCGCGAACAGATGTTGGCCCGGGTACCACTGGGCCGGGCGGGTCAGGCGGAGGATGTCGCCAATGCGACCGTGTTCCTGGCCGGGCCGGATGCTGCGTATGTCACGGGGCAGGTCCTGATCGTTGACGGCGGAATGGTGATGTAGAATCTGGCGCGGGAATCTGATATAATATTGTCGTATCTAGACCTACGGAGGTGACTGTAAGTGGCTTTGTTTGAGCAAGTCAAGGAAGTAATCGTGCGCGAGCTGGCTGTTCCTGAGAGCCAGGTAACCGAGAATGCCAGCTTCGACGGGGATCTGAAGGCCGATTCGCTCGATGTCGTCGAGCTGGTAATGGCCCTGGAGGACGAGTTCGATTTGGAAATCCCCGAGGAAGACGCCGAGAAGATCCAAACGGTGGGGGACACAGTTCGGTATCTGGAAGAACATGGCGCTGGGGGGTAGCTGTGTGGCTACCGGACCGATGTGACTTGTCACTAGGTAGATGCTCCTGATGCGGGCTGTGTCGTTGGCAGCCCGCGACTTTGGGCACGACAGATGACGATGAGCAACAGACGCGTAGTGATAACCGGTGTCGGGATGATCTCTGCGGTAGGCAATTCGGCGGATGAACTCTGGTGGGCGGTCTGCGCCGGTGAGTCGGGTATTGGCCCGATTACGCAATTTGACGCCAGTGAGTACGATTCGCGTATCGCGGGCGAGGTCAAAGACTTCGACCCGACTGCGTGGATGGCTCGGAAGATTGCCCGGCGCTGTGACCGGTTCGTGCAGTTCGCGCTGGTGGCCAGTGGTCTGGCACTGAAGGATGCGGAACTGGAGATAACTGAGCACAACCGTGACCGGGTCGGCGTGCTGATCGGCTCGGGTGTAGGGGGGCTGGGGACCTGGGAGCGGCAGTACGAGATTCTGCTCAAGCGGGGGCCGTCGCGGGTCTCGCCGTTCCTGGTGCCGATGCTGATCGTGGATATGGCCTCGGGTATGGTTGCCATTGAGACCGGGGCGCGCGGACCGAATATGGCCATTAGTACCGCCTGCGCGAGCTCCGCACATGCGCTCGGGGAAGCGGCGGCGATGATAAAGCGTGATGCGGCGGCGGTGATGATAGCGGGCGGTGCAGAAGCGGCAGTTACACCGACGGGTATGGCCGGGTTCACCTCGGCGAAAGCGCTGTCCACCCGAAACGACGACCCGCAGCGAGCGTGTCGCCCCTTCGATCGCGACCGCGATGGGTTCGTGGTGGGTGAAGGTAGCACAGTGCTGGTACTCGAAGAGCTGGGTCATGCGCGGGCACGGGGCGCGAAGATCTGGGGTGAGTTGCTCGGCTACGGCGCGAGCGCCGATGCCTATCACATTACCGCGCCAGACCCCGAGGGCATAGGTGCACGGCTGGCTATGGAGGCGGCCTTGAATGACGCCGGGCTGGGCGCTGCCGACATTGACTACGTCAACGCGCACGCGCCCGGTACGCCGGCCGGTGACGCCGGGGAGGCCCAAGCGTTGGAGGCCGTCTTCAGCGACAGCGTGCCGATATCGTCCACCAAACCGATCCATGGCCATCAATTGGGGGCAGCCGGCGCTACGGAGCTCGTGGCAACGCTCCTGACCATACGCGAGAATGTGATTCCCCACACGCTCAATTGTGATAACCTTGACGAGGCGGTGCCGGAGTGTTTGGACATTGTGCGGGATGAGCCGCGCCCGGCAGAAGTGAACGTGGCAATGTCCAACTCCTTCGGCTTCGGGGGCCATAATGCAGTGCTGATCGTACGAGGACCGGAGTAGGGATGCTGTTACCTGGGCCGAAGGGCGAGACTATAGCGGAAGAGCAGATGTGCCAGCAGTTGGCCGAGGCGTTGGGCCTGCCCAACTCCGCGCAGCAGTTGCTGCGCGAGGCCTTTTCCCACCCTTCGTATGTGCGCGAGGCCGGGCGTAGCGCCTATGAATCCAACCAACGGCTGGAGTTCCTGGGCGATGCCATAATAGATGCTGTAATTGCCGATGAGCTGTACGCGCGATTTCCCGAGATGACCGAAGGCTGGCTAACTCGGGCCAAGGCAGCCATAGTGCGGACCGCCAACCTGGCCCGGGTGGCGCGAGAGCTGGAGCTAGGCAAGTACCTGTTGCTCGGGCGTGGCGAGGAGAACAGCGGCGGGCGGACGAAGACCTCGCTGCTGGCGGATGTGCTGGAAGCGCTAGTGGGCGCGATCTATCTCTCGGCGGGCTGGGCGGCGGCCCAAAAGTTCGTGCTCGGCCATCTCCTTGACGTAATCAACGAAGTCGAGGACCAGAGTTTCCAGGACGCCAAGACGACACTTCAGGAGCTTTTCCAGGCCCACACGCAAAGCACCCCGCAGTATGTCACGGTCAGTTCTACCGGTCCTCCTCATGCTCCGGTTTTCGAGGTGGAAGTTGGCTTTGGCGAGCGCGTGCTTGGACGGGGCACCGGGCACAACAAGCAGCAAGCCGAGCAGGCTGCCGCTCGTGCTGCGCTGGCCGAACAGGAACAGTGGATAGCTGAGTTGGCATCGGATTAGGCGGCGCGCATCAGCGCAAGACAGTTCCCTTGTGATGAATAGGGCAGGCACAGTCATCCTAGTGACACTGGCGGTGCTGGTAAGTTCGAGTGCGGGTTATGCGCAGCCCGGGCCGTTCATCTTCGCCTATGATCTCCAGGGCCCCGACGCTGTGAAGATTGCTTCAGCCATCGGGCTGAATACCCTCTATTTGCACGTGTCTCCTGAGGCGATTCGTAACCCTATTGCGATCAGAAACCAGATGGCCGAGGCGCAGCAGGCCGGACTGAACGTTATCCTGGCCCTGCCCACTATTCCCCCCGGCCCGGTAGGGATAACCGCTACCGACCCCGGCTTTGCCGAGTACGTCCGGACGGTCGTGGGCGATATGGTAGCCGCATTCCGCGGGCAGCCGGCTCTGGCCGGGTGGGCCATGGCCGACTATCTGGAAGACCATCTGCGCTACACCGACGAGGAGTTCGCTGACTATCTCCGGGAGCGCTATGGCCGGCTCGAAGCGCTCAATGCAGCGTGGAATGCCGGGTTTGCGGACTGGTCACAGGTTACTATGACGGGCGCGGAGGAATTGGACGAGGAGTGGCCATTCACGGTGGGGCGTGCCTCGGTGGACTTGGCTGACTATCAGCGCGAGATGTTCCGGCGCGTTCTGGACTTGTGGGCGCAGCAAGTCCGTCTCCTGGACAGCACAACGCCCCTGTTTACCGGGCGGATTGCGCTGTACCGCTCGCTGACCGCGATTCCCGGCAGCTACGACGTGGTGGTGCCGGCGATGGGGCCAGATGAGCTGGAAGTTGACCAGCTCTGCCAGAACGTCCACGCGATAGATATCGCTCGGCAAGCCGGGCGGTTCGAGGTCGTACGGGCGCTGCGCGTGCCAGTGCCCGGGGAGCCGGTCTACTGGGATGGCGCCGTGGAGCAATGGATTCTCCAGGCCGGGCTGCACGGCGTGGTCGGGGTCGGCCTGGATAACTACCCGCGACTTGTGCGCAGCGGCTTGCTGCCCGCTCCTACACCTCCCTTGAATGAACCCAACCTCCAGGCCCTGGCGGAGAGCGGGCTGGGAATAATGGCCCGCAACGCACTCCAGCACGGTACGTTCACGGTTCAGCCCCAGGCCAATGCTGCCTTCTTGTACCAGCCGTACGCCGCGGGCCACCAACTGGAGGCTCTGCCGGTCTATGGGTATATCAGCGACTTTTCGGCGGGTGAACCGAACAATCTGTTCAACGCCTTTCGACGAGGCGGTCGGTTTGGGCTGGTAGATTACCTCACTGCCGAGACTTTGAGCGATGAGGCAGTGGACCTTGACCAGTACAGCTTTATCGCCGCGCCGGTGGCGCTGAGCCTGCCGGCGGCGGCGGTTTCCCGGATATGCCAGTATGTGAATGACGGCGGAGTGTTTGTTACCGACTTGGGTGTGGGGATGTATCAGAGCGGCTCCTGGCAGCGCTTGCCGCCTGATTTGGCCCGGTTGCTGGGGGTCGAGAGGATGCCGATGCTGCGCGCGGGGCGAACGGAAAAAGGTGATTTCTCGGTTGGGGTAGCCTCCGAACATTTCCCCTCGATCCGTCCGCCGCTCAAGACTCAGGGAACCTTTACGCTTGGGCAGACGATCCAGAAGAGCCGGGGGGTAAGCGTGTGGCGGGAGAGAAAAGGGGAACTGACGGAGCTGCGTGGGTGTACGTACGGCGGGTGGGTAGGCTATGCTAGACTGCTTCCCGGGGCGATCGCCTGGGCGGTGGGGCGGGGGGAGTATGACGAAAGCGTCGGACGAATGTTTTCGGGAATAATGCTGCAAGAGTACGGGCTGGGGCTGGGGATATTCGCCACGACCCGGCTGTGGGCCAACTGGTCGCCATTTGACCCGGCGTTCCAGGCCTTTCATCATGACCTGTGGGCGCGGCGCGCAGCATACGAGCTGCACGGGCCCGGATTGTTCGCCGAACAGATCGAGATCTGTGGGGGCGGAGATTCGCTGTATCTGCTCAATGTTGGAGGCGACCTCACACTGGTGGGCTTCACTGCCCACCAGGCGGCGAATCGCCTCTACCAGGGCGGCTTCTGCTGGTTCTCGACCGGCGACCGCCTGGCCTCGGGACGGCGGTCGGGCCGCGTAGTGATCAGCGCTCCGGTATCACCACTGCATCTGACCAGAGTGGTGGCGCGGCCCATCGAGATCAAACCGCACCACGGCGAGGCCGCCGCCGTTGTGCTTACCTATCGCCCTGACCTGGTTGAGTTGGAGATCGCCGGGAGTGGCGCGCGCCTCAGAGGCAGCCGCACCAGCGGCTGGCAGCTTGGGTACGGGCTGCGTACCCCGGTGCGCGTAATGCTGCGGCCCGGAGGCGGCGATGCTTACTCGATTGCGCCGCTGTCGCATCACCAGGTCGAGGTCAGCTACGATTTCCAGCCGCCGGAACAACTGACCGTTCAGGCGGACCACTCCGGGCGGATTCGCTTCGACATCAGCGGCCGACATGCCAGAGTGCGTATCACACCGCTCAAGCCGTAAGACGGCTGGAGAGTCGGCCTCGCCCCCGCGGATTTCCCGTAGGCCAATGGCTGAAAATGATGTAACAAGGGCCATACGAATGTGTAAACAGGCTGGCAATACTCCTCGTGGTACCCCCCCTGTAGCCGAAATTGATGCGAAAATGTTGCCGAAAGCTGGAGTTTTTGGGTATAATAGCTTGATACACTACTAATTGCGCTATCACTTGTGGGCGTGTGATGCAGGCAATGTCAGCAGGCAATATACGCATATACGGGGCCAGGGAGCATAACCTGAAGGACGTCAGCCTGGAGCTGCCCCGGAACAAGCTGGTCGTCTTCTGCGGAGTGAGCGGATCGGGCAAATCGTCGCTGGCCTTCGACACGATATATGCCGAGGGTAGGCGGCGCTATATGGAGGCGTTGTCGGTCAACGCACGGCGTATGCTCGAGGAAGTTACCCGCCCCCAGGTTGACCACATTGACGGACTCTCTCCGGCGATTGCTATTGATCAGAGGTCAGCCAGTCGCAGCCCCCGCTCGACAGTGGGAACGATAACCGACATCTATGACTACCTGCGCGTGCTCTTCGCCAAGGTTGGGCAGCCGTTTTGCTATGAATGCGGGGAGCCGATATCAGCCCATACCCGCCAGCATATCGTTGATGAACTGCTCGAGCTGCCCGAAGGCACGCTGGTCCAACTGCTAGCTCCGATCCAAGCGAACGGCAACGAAAGCGCGCAGCAGGAGCTGCGCCACCTGCGCCAGCGCGGCTATGCCCGCGCGCGCGTTAATGGCGAGGTGTATGACCTGGCTAAGGATCCTGTGGTGTCGGCTGGCGAGCCGGCAGATATTGAGGTGGTGGTGGATCGGCTGGTAATCGGGCCGGGTATTGAGTCGCGTCTGGCCGAGTCGGTGGAGACGGCGCTCAGCGAAGGGGAGGAGAAGCTAATCGCATGGGTGGACGGCGGAGAAGAGCGCGTGTTCTCCACCCGGTTTGCCTGCCCGCGTTGTAACATAATCTATCCCGAGTTGACACCCGGGTTGTTCTCGTTCAACCGACCAGCGGGAATGTGCCCAGAGTGTGAGGGGCTGGGGACGGTAACGCAGCTTGACATCGAACTGCTGGTGGCCGCGCCTGAGCGCTCGATTCTCGATGGCGCTCTGAAGATCATCGGGAATGTAAGCACGCAGCATACTCAACATATATTTGAGGGCCTCGCGGCCCATTACAACTTTGATCTGCGTACGCCTTGGCAGGAGCTGTCCGAGGATGTCCGCCAGGTAATCCTGTTCGGCTCTGGCGGCGAGGAGATCAGTTTTACGTATACCACCGGGTCCGGGCGCAAATTTGAGTACAAGAAGCAATACGAGGGCCTCGTGCCGATGGCTCAGCGCCATCAGGAGCACTCCTCCCGGCGTACCCATACCTTCTACGATCAATTCTTTGTGCCCTTGCCCTGCCCGGCTTGTGGAGGCAGCCGGCTGTGCCCAGAGGCTCGTTCGGTGCGGGTGGGCGGCAAGACGATTCCCGAGGTCGTCTCCTCAACCGTGGAAGAGGCAATGGAGTTCTTCGAGCAGCTCTCGTTCTCCGGCAGCGATAAGCTCATCGCTGGCGAGTTGATAGGAGAGATTCTGGCGCGACTGCGGTTTATGAAGCAGGTGGGAGTGGGCTATCTTACGCTCGATCGGGCCGCACCCACGCTATCGGGTGGGGAAGCACAGCGGATTCGCCTGGCCACGCAGATTGGCAGCGGGCTGGCCGGGGTGATGTATATCCTGGACGAACCGAGTATCGGCTTGCATGCCCGCGATCAGAAACGGCTCCTGGACGTGCTGTTTAAGCTGCGCGACCTGGGCAACACCGTAATCGTGGTGGAGCACGATCCGGCGACGATTCTCAGCGCCGACTATGTGGCGGAATTCGGGCCGGGAGCGGGCACTGAGGGCGGCGAGATCGTCTATGCCGGCAGCGTTGCGGAGTTGAAAAAGGAGGGCAAGTCGCTCACCGGGCAATACCTGGCCGGGGTCCGCGAGGTTCCGGTGCCTGAGTACCGGCGCCCGCTGGGAGACCGGGCGCTGAAGATTCGAGGGGCGCGCCAACACAATCTTAAGAGCATTGACGTGAGGATTCCTTTGGGGCTGCTGGTCTGTGTTACCGGGGTGTCGGGATCGGGTAAGAGTACGCTGATAAACGACACTCTGTATCCGGCGCTGCGCCGGAAGCTGCACCGCGCCAAGCATAGGCCGGGACAGCACGATGGGATCGAGGGCACCGGCCAGCTCGCGAAGGTGGTCAACATTGACCAGAGTCCGATCGGTCGGACTCCTCGCTCCAATCCGGCTACTTACGTCCGCGTCTTCGGGCTCATCCGCGAGCTTTACGCGCAGACTCGGCAGGCGCGGATGCGGGGCTACTCGGCGGGACGGTTTAGCTTCAATGTGGCGGGTGGGCGCTGCGAGGCGTGCGGCGGCGACGGTACCCGTCGGGTTGAGATGCACTTCCTGGCCGATGTGTACGTGCCTTGCGAGGTGTGCGGGGGGACGCGGTACAATCGCGAAACGCTGGAAATACGCTACAAGGGGAAGAACATCGCGGAGGTCTTGGAAATGACCACCGCCGAAGCTCGGGAGCACTTCGGCAATGTTCCGAAGATTGAGCGAATTCTGGGCACGCTTTGTGACGTGGGGCTGGATTACATCAAGCTGGGACAGCCCGCGCCGACGCTGTCGGGTGGCGAGGCCCAGCGAGTGAAGCTGGCCCGCGAGTTAGCGCGAGTGGGCAGCGGCGACACCATATATCTGCTGGACGAGCCGACTACTGGTCTGCACTTTGCCGACATTGAGAAGCTTCTGGAAGTACTGCAGAGCCTGGTGGACGCCGGCAATACGGTCGTGATCATCGAACACAACCTGGACGTAATAAAGACGGCCGATTATGTAATTGATTTGGGCCCCGAGGGCGGCGCAGAGGGCGGACAGATTGTGGTTGCAGGCACACCGGAAGAAGTCATGGCGTGCGAAAGCTCGTACACCGGAAAGGTCTTGCAGAATGTCTTGAGCAAGGCCGAGAATGCGTGACCCAGGCGACGATAGTATGGCGAAGGCCAGTGACAGACTGACATTTTCGGTGCTGATTCCCAGCTATCGGCGGGCTGATGAGCTGGTGCGGTGTTTGGAGGGAGTGCAGCAAGGGACGCGTCTGCCCGAGGAAGTCATTGTGGTGCTGCGCGACGAGGACACCACCAGCCAGGAAGTGCTAGAGCAGTGGTGTGACGCAAATGACCTGGGCGAGCGGGTACGGATGATCCTGGCCACCAAACCCGGTCAGATCGAGGCGATGAACTGCGGCCTGCACGCCGCGAGCGGAGATGTTGCTTGTTTCATTGATGATGACTGCGTACCGCGCGCGGCGTGGCTGGAGCGGGTGGCGAGCCACTACGTGGATGCCCGGGTGGGCGGTGTCGGCGGGCGAGATGTGGTGCACCACGGTGAGCAGGAATTCCCGGCGGTAGCGCGGGTGGTGGGCAAGATCACGTGGTGGGGGCGGGTCATCGGTAATCACCACTGTGCGACGGTCGAGCAGCCGGTCAATGTGGACCATCTCAAAGGCGCGAATATGAGCTTTCGACGGGCGCTGCTGGCCGATTTTGACGAGCGCCTGGCGGGAGGGTCGTCGTGCCTTAACGACACAGAAGCCTCGCTACAGGTCACCAGCCAGGGCTTTCGGCTGGTTTACGACCCGCACGCGGTGGTGGATCACTACCCGGCTCAGCGCTTCGGAGAGTCCACACGAGAGCTTGACGACCCGCAATTGGTGTACTGTGACAGCCATAATTGGGTATACTGTATGCTAAAGCATTTTTCGCCAGTGCGGCGGCTCGTTTTTTTGGGCTACGCGCTGGCGGTGGGTATGGGCAATAGATATGGTCTGCTCAAGTACCTGATGAGACTTGGGCAGGGACCGGGGGCGGCGACGCGACAGTTCCTAGCCTCTACCAGGGGCAAGATACAGGGCGTAAGGACATACCGAAAGGCGAGACGCAATGGCCAGCAATACCGCCAATAATAAGCGAGGACGAGCGAATGCGACGGCGTAGGCTACCGGGGGCAATGGTGCTGGGGATAGCCGGCATAGTGGGCATCGTTATTGCGGTCGTGGCGACCGGGCCGGTGTTGCAGGGGCGAGCTCTGGAGATCATCCTGGGGCTGGTGGGGGTGGGTGTGATCATAGGAGCGCTGGCTTCGCTGGAGGTCGCGCTGCTGGCGTTGATCGCGGTGGCATTTATGGACGGGTTTGCCAAGAGTCTGGTGGTCAGTCCAGCCAGCCTACTGGCTAAGGATATCCTGCTGATGGCCGGCCTGGCCCACTGGATGTGGATGGGACTGACGGAGGGAAAATGGTCAGCGCTGCGCCTGCCAATCATCCTGCCGGCCTTTGTGTTCACCCTGTACTGTATCGCGGAGATGTTCAACACGGAAACGGGGAGCTACCTGGTCGCCCTGGCGGGCTTGCGGTCGTGGATTATCTGGCTGGGCGTAGCTATTCTTGGGTATGAGTACATTCAGAGCCGGGCGCATATTGAGCGCATATTCTTCCTGATTATGGTCCTGGCGTTAGGTACGGGTATCTACGGCATCTACCAGTACAACGTAGGGTTCGGTCACCTGTATGCTCTGAGTGACGGATTCAGTTATTTCAATCGCTTCAGTTGGGGCGAAGGTGTGCGGGCAGTATCCACGTTCGTGGGGCCGGGCTCCTTCGGCGATGCGATGTCGTTGTCCGCAATAGCGTGCATTGGTGCGGTGATGTACGTCAGGGGTAAGCAGTGGATGAAGATACTGCTGGTGGTGGCGGCAGCACTATGCCTGGTAGGGCTAGCGACCAGCGGCAGCCGGGCACCTCTGCTCGGCCTAGTCGTGGGCGGACTGAGCTTGCTGGTGCTGGTGCGCCGCCCGCAGTTGCTCTTCGGAAGCATTGTCGTCGGGGTCCTGGCGGTGGTTGTCTTGAACACTTATGCTGGGAGGGCCTTCGAGGCTCGCTACAATCCCAAGATGGTGAACTATTGGGTGATCATGTCGCGTTCCCTTGGCCCGTTGCGCCAGGGCATGCGCTCGGCCTTGGAACGGCCGCTAGGGGTCGGAGTGGCAACGGGTGTGGGAGTGGGGCGGGGTTTGGGTATGGTCACAAGTGAATCGGTACAAGTCAGGAGCACTGCCGGGGGCATGGTGGAAAGCGAATACGGCCGCGCCTTGCGCGAGCTGGGCCTGCCGGGATTTGCGTTATTCATTTGGCTGCTGTACACGACGGTGAAAATGGCCTTAATGAGTTTCGCGCGGGCGCAGACGGCGGGGGCGCGCTCGCTCATCGCCGGGTGTATTGGGATTATCGTTTCCACGGTGGCTCGACTGGCCGTGGGCAGCGCCCTATATATGGCCCCCAGTGGGCTGCTATTCTGGTTGGCCGCGGTGGTAGCGGTCCGGTGTGCCGACATCGAAGAGGATGAGCGCGCGGAGCTCTACGAGCACGTCGAGCGACTCGAACGTCGTGCCGAGCAGGCAGCAGAAGCACCTGCGTCGGTGACCTGAGCCTAGCTGTCCTTCGCGGAGAATCTCGCCAATGAGTCCACAGCTATCCTCCGAAAGCAGAGCAAGCACCCGCCGAGTTCGCTGGGGAGCCGTGGGCCTGGCGGCGGGGCTGCTGGCAGTATTGGGTGCCCGGTATTGGGGTTTCGTCGTTGACGATGTGTACATACCGCTGCGCTACGCGCAGAACCTGCTGGCCGGGCATGGCCTGGTGTTCAACGTCGGTGAACGGGTCGAAGGCTTTACCAATCTTACGTGGACACTGTTGGGCGCCGGTATTCTGCGGGTGGGGTTGGAGCCGATCATTACCCTCAAGATAGTAGGGCTCATTTGTGCCCTGCTGACCACGTGGGTTTGCTTGCTGATACTTGAATACTACGAGCCGGAGCGTCCGGGCCTGGCGTGGCTGGTGAGCTTCTTGATAGCCGGGGCACCGTGTATTGTGGTGTGGGCGGTCAGCGGGATGGAGACAATACTCTTTGCTCTGCTGCTGGCTGGGACTTTCTATGTCTACCTCGTCGGGAAGAGCTGGAGGGGATGGCCGCTGTGGCCAATTGTGGCTGCTGTGGCGACGATGACTCGGCCTGAAGGCCTGTTGATTGTGCCTATTCTACTCGGGCATGGCTGGCTGGTCGGCTCGGCTGACCAACGCCGCCAGACCCAAAGAGCACTCCTGACTATTGTGGTTATCCTGGGGGCCTTTGTGCTGTGGCGGTTCAGCTACTATGGAGATGTTGTGCCCAATACCTACTACGCCAAGGCCGCGGGCGGCGGTTGGCGTGCCGGGCTAGGCGGCGCACGGTACTTGCTGGAGTTCGCACGATCGTACTGCGGACCGGTGGCGATTGGACTGCTGGGCGCGGCGCTAGTGCTGACAGACCGGGGTAAGTCGGCGGCACTGCTGGTGGTGACGGTAGCAGCTTATTTCCTGACGCCACTGAAGCTGGGCTCGGACTGGATGCCCCAGTTTCGCTACCTGGCACCGTACTGGCCTCTGGCGGCAGTCCTGGTCGTGATTGGTACGGCCCGGCTGGGCGATCTGATAGCGACACAGACGACCGGCCACCAGCATCGGACGCAACTAGCCGTGAGCAGCTTCGTGCTGTGCGCCTTTGTACTGATGTACGGCTATCAGGTGGTGCTGGCGTATAATCCCGGAGGCAAGCATTACGGCCATTATGGCATAAGCGTGGATTATCACAGCAATGCGGTCAAGAAATATGCTGGGGCCGGAAAGAGGCTGGCACAGATAGCGCAGCCCGGTGATACTCTGGCAGCTTTCGCCGTCGGTGCTATCGGTTACTATTGCGATATCTACATCATTGATGTGTGTGGCCTGGTAAGCAAGACAACCGCGCGGCAGAGCTGGCCGGAGCGACTGCAATATGTGCTCGGCGAGCGACCGACCTACATCGAGGACTTCTCCAACGAGGCGTCAAGCTCGGGCCTGACCTCGCTGCCCGAGTTCCAGCAAAACTACGTGCCGTTGGGCGACGGACCGATAGATAGAGCGATTTTCGTGCGCAAAGATCTGGACAGGTCGGGCGGCCCGGGAGGGCCGTGAATGTAACGATGAAGATCGCGATTGTGGCGGAACATATCAATCAGCACGGCGGTCAGGCACGAGTGTTGGCCGAGCTGGCTACGCGCCTGGCCACGCGGCATCAGGTTGACCTGTTCTGCTTTTCGGCGGCGGACATCCCCCGGGGTCGGGTGCGCGTGCACCGGCTGTGGTGTCCGTTTAAGTCGAGTACCCTCCAGGCCATCTGGCTGGTGGTGCTTTCCCTTTTCGTTATCAGATTGTCGCGATACGATGTGGTCCTGTCCCAAGGCGGCAACAGCCTGGTGCAGAATTTCGTGCTTGTCCACACCTGCCACGCCGAGCGGGCCCGGGCGCTGCGCGAGGTGCGCTGGCAGTATGAGCGACCGACCTGGTGGGTGAGGCTGGGCTTGACAGTGCGGCAGGCCTGGGCGACGCGGATGGAGGGATGGGCAGTGCGCAAGTGCCGGGGGCGAGTGCTGGCGGTCTCGCAGATGGTGGTGCGCTACCTTGCCGCCCAACACGGAATTGATCTCGCCGAAGCGTATGCTGTGCCCAATGGTCTCGACCACCACATATTCAATCCGGAGGCGCGGGCGGCCTTCCGCGCGGAGGGCCGGGCGCTGGTGGGAGCGTCACCCGACCAGTTCCTGATTATTTTTGCCGGGGGCGGGTGGTTTGATAAGGGTTTGCCGCTGGTCATCGAGGCGTTGGCGCTGATGAAACAACCCGCTACGCTGATGGTTGTGGGCGAGTATGACCAAGAGCCGTTCCGCGCGCTGGCCGAGGAACACAGCGTAGCGGAGCGCGTGATCTTCACAGGGCCGACCGACGAGATAGTCAGGTATTACGCGGCGGCGGACTGTCTGGTGATGCCGGCACGTGGCGAGGGGTTTGGCCTGGTGGTCGCGGAAGCGGCGGGTTGCGGCGTCCCCTTGGTGACGACTGACATCGGTGCGGCAGACGAGCTGGTCGAGGACGGCGTCAGTGGCTTCCGAGTGGATTACGACTCGGCGCAGATTGCGGATCGCCTGGACCGACTGGCGAAAGACCCGGAACTGCGCGAGAGGATGGGTCAGGCGGCACATCACAAAGCCCTGACGCTTTCCTGGGACCGACAGGCCCAGCAAATCGAACAATTCCTCATCAGTCATCTGCCCGAGCCCGCGACGGACACTGCTGACGTCCTGTCGCCACCGCTGCGCGGCGAGCGACCCGGACCGCTGCGTGTGGCAGTGATCAGCCACTCATGTGTGGTGGATGTCAATCAGGAGCCGTACGTAAAGCTGCTCGACCACGGCGATATCGAGCTGCGCCTGTTCAGCCCGCAGCGGTGGTGGGCAGCGGTCAGCGGCCCGGTTGAGTTCTCGGCGCTGGCCGGGATGGGTGAGAGGGCTATCGCTCTGCCGGTCTGGGCGCCCGGGCAGATACACCTGCACTGGTATACGAGGGAACTGGCCAGGGAACTGGATGCTTTTCGCCCCGACATACTATTCGTTGACGAGGAGCCCTACAGCTTTCCGGCAGCGCAGGGGATGCACTTGGCTAAAAGCGCAGGGTACCGAGTGGTGGTCTCCACCAAGCAGAACCTCACGCGGCGGTTACCCTTGCCCTTCGAATGGATATACTCGTCGGTCATTGCCGGCAGTGACCATGTGGTGGTTGTTAGCGATGAGTGCCAGGAGATCCTGCGCGATCGCGGATATGTAGGGCCGAGCACCGTGCTGGCGCACGGCGTGGCCCCCGCGGTCCTTGAGTCAAGCGCGGCGAGTGAGCGGCCCGCGACGCTTCCCCGCTCCGGTGCTCTGGTGGGATATGCCGGGCGGCTGGCGGTGCAAAAGGGGATTATGGACCTGATCGCGGCGGCTGAGTTGGCCGCGGGTGATGGAGGGCCGGAATTCAGTCTGGTGCTCATAGGCGATGGGCCACTGCGCAGTCGTGTGGAGGAGATTGCCCGCAGCAGCGGCAATAAGCTGCGTATAGAGGTAATCGGACACGTTCCGCATAACCAGGTGCCCGCCTACATCGGCGCTTTGGATGTGCTGGTGCTGCCATCGCGTACTACGCCCTATTGGCGCGAGCAATTCGGCCGGGTCATTATCGAGGCACTGGCCTGCGGCGTGCCCGTGATTGGCTCGGACTCGGGCCACATCCCCCACCTGATCGCGGACACGGGCGGCGGGTTGATCTTCCCGGAGGGCGACGTTGAGCAGCTTGCGGAGCATATCAACTACCTGATTAGCAATCCCGCACGCGCCCGCGAGTTAGGGCAGGAGGGACGCGCTCGGGTGCTAGAAAAGTACACCTGGGAACAGACGGGACGGAAGTTGAGGGAAGTGTTCCTGCAGGTAGGCAGCCAGCCGTAGAATCAGTCGGCGTCTGAGGATTGGCGCCGAGCCATTGCCGCTCCCTTTCCGGCAACCAGGGCTCCCGCCCAGGCCATCACCACCATGACGATGAGCTTCAGCCCGATCACTGCTGCCACCTGCAATAAGCTTGGCCCAGAGGACGGGGCAGCGATGGCTACCTGCGGCGGGGCTGCTTCCGCGGTCTCAGAGCCAGCCAAGGCGGCCGGATTGACTGCTCGGGCAGGGGTGGATAGTTGGCTGATTTCGCTGTCTATGGTGCTCAAGAGGGCGTAGCCCCACGCGAAAACCATAATAATCATTACCACGCCGGCCAAGAAGACCAGCAGCCCAATAATGCGCATCATATCGCTCGATATCCCCGCGCGGGTAGCTTCAACGTTGTGCTCGTCTTCACCCAATACTCTCACGCTCCTTAGGCATACACCTTCGTCCTGGTTCGGGTCAGTACCTTCTCACTGTGAGAATTATCCCGCGCTCGATTTGACAGCGGGGCTTGATAGTTCGCAATCTTCCGGCTATAATTAGGCAAATTCACCTACCGATGAAGGCGATGATGGGGAAAAGTAGGCCACGGACCGGGCCTCAGAGAGGAGATGTCGCGGCTGAGAGCATCTCCGGCCACGACGGGGCTGAAGTTCACCCCTGAGCTGCAGGCTGAACGGTGTTGAACCTAGTAGGCTGAGCCGGGCTGCCGCGCCGTTATCGTGGCCCACTCTGACTTGGGTGGTATAGCGAAGGCCCTCTGCTTTCGTCCCAGGACAAAGCCGGAGGGTCTGTCTTTGCATAAGGGCTGATTCGTAGCGAATTGGGGGTAAAGGTGATTGCGATGGAGGAGAAACTTGAGCAGCTCGCGCAGGAGGCGGTCGCGGCCTTCGCCGCGGCGCAGAACGAGGCACAGGTTGAGCAGGCGCGCATTGAGTACTTGGGCCGCCATGGGCAACTGCGAAAGGTGACCCAGGGCCTCGCCGACCTGCCTGCGGAGCACAGGCCGGCGGTGGGCAAGCTCGCCAACCAGATAGCCCGCCAGATCCAGGAGGCCTTCGCCCAGCGTCAGGCGGAGCTGCAGGCAGCCGCCGCAAGCGGGGAGCAGGCGGCGGAAATCATTGACGTGACGCTGCCCGGTCGCACCCCGCGGGTGGGCAAACAGCATCCACTCCTGGCCACGCTCGAAGAGATGATTGATATATTCCTGGGGCTGGGCTTTACCGTCGCTGAGGGTCCGGAGGTCGAGAACTACTACTACAGCTTCGAGGCGCTCAACTATCCGGAACTTCACCCCGCGATGGACGAGCAGATGACCTTCTACCTCAGCGCGGAGGCGCTGCTGCGCTCGCAGACCTCGCCGGTGCAGATCCGGGTGATGGAGCAGCAACAGCCGCCGGTGCGCATCGTCGCGCCGGGCCGCTGCTTCCGCCGCGATACCGTGGATGCCACACACTGCCACACCTTCTACCAGCTCGAAGGTTTGCTGGTGGATGAGGGCGTGACCTTCGCGGATCTCAAAGGTACACTGGAGGTCTTTGCCCGCGAGATGTTCGGGCCGCAGTGTCATATGCGCTTTCGTCCCGATTTCTTTCCGTTCACCGAGCCGAGCGCGGAGGTCGCGCTGACCTGCATCATCTGCGGCGGGGAAGGCTGCCGGGTGTGCAGTCAGACGGGCTGGCTGGAGATCGGCGGCAGCGGGATGGTTGATCCGAACGTGCTGGCCGGCGTGGGCTACGATGCCGAGAAGTATACCGGCTTCGCTTTTGGTATGGGCGTCGAGCGCCTGGCGATGCTCCGTCACGGCATTGACGACATCCGCCTGTTCTACACCGGCGATATGCGCTTTTTGGAGCAGTTCTAACAGAACAACATGGCTATGACAGTTGTGGCCAATCGAAGGTGAATCAAGAATCATATGAATCCTGAATCGTACCCAAAATCCCAAGAAACCACCTCACAGGCCGAACGCGACGGGCAACCCGGCTGGCAGGGGACACTGCATGCAATGTGGATTGCCCAGCTTATATGCATAGTGGCCTTT
>JALGTU010000132.1 GCA_029821195.1 Candidatus Zipacnadia bacterium | reverse complement strand
TCTACTGCACCGGATGGGGCTTTGGGATGGTGCTTCACAACAGCCAGGTGGCGGAAGTGCTTACCACCAGAGAAGGGGTCTGCGAGAACAGCATCATCCCGGACCTACTCCAGCTGCGCCTGCAAATCAGCTACTAGCGACCCGCACGCGGACCGCTCCAGCTCGCCAGCAATCGCCCTATGACTGTACGTCGTCAGGCTTTCTTGGACATTTGAGGGCCAGAGACAATGTGCAACTTGGCCCCTTTTTGGCTGACTCACCCCGTACTGCTGGTTAGCGCCAGGTTATGTTGGTGCCGGGCTTAGATAGTCCGCCGTTCCACCTCCCCTCTCGTGCTGACCACCTGGTGCCCTGCGCCTTGGTAAACGTCCGCCGGCCGCAGGTTGCCCGATGCTTCGTGAGAGCGCTCATGTTCGGACCAGGCTGGAGGTGGGTCACCCCTCGCGCCAAACATACCCCCTCAGCGAGAGACGAAAATGCTCATCGGTATGGCTGGCCCTGACTGCGGAATGCCGCCGGGATCTCTTCGCGGGCCAAAGCGAGAAAGACTTGAGAAAGCAAGACGGGTTGGAGGAATGAAGCTGCCGCAGGGGGAATGCCAACGTTGACGTGCCGATTCAGATGCGGCCGATGCGAGCGACAGCATCATAACCTGAGTTATTGCTGTGGTCATAAGCCTTGACTTACGGACACGGCACGGCGGGCAGTGGAACATAACTCGGCTTACTTGTCGTGACGTATTGAAGTGCTACGTCGATTGCCCTGCTTTTTTCCAAGATTGCTGTTCGCTTCTTCTTCCCCAGCAGCATAGTCGGCTTTGTCATGGCAAGCCGAAGGCCGACAATCCTGGTTATGTGCCCGTTTGGGCTAGGGATGTTGCTGGGGATTGCCTTATGACTGCGTCATAAGGCAAGAACCGAGGCGGCCGTTGCTTGTAGTCGTAAAGCGGCAGACTTTCAGTTATGCGCAAGGGCCAACAACGAGCCAGTTGTCCGCCCTGTGCTGTCGCGTATTGCGTTTTGTCACAACACAGGTTCCGGCGGCAAGTGACCGTGCACAATATGCATAGATATCGCCCACTGCGTATTGAGGTCCGGTGTGTATACCCACAGGGATAAAGCAGCTCCCCTATACTCTCTCCTCGCTCTGACAATAAAACATATACAGAAGAGAATATATATCAATGCCTAGCTGGCTGCACAAGCCAGACTGGCGTAGGCGTAATCTTGTCAGATCACCAAGGGGATGGGACTCGGCAGGGCGATTTGACTGCGATAAGTCGCCCACCTCTGATGCGGTTCCAAGTCTGCTCCTGGTTATGCACCGTTGTTTACTTCTGATTCTGATGCTGCCCCTGTTTATTCCCTTCTTCTCCCAATATCACAACCAAATCACCCGTTACTTACCCTCCCCACCCAGTCTTCACCCTTGCCCCCTCCCGCCACTCGCCCCCCCTCTGTGCACTATCTTCCTCCACCCCAGTGGGCGACCTGGCGAGGGGGTTATTTGGTGTCTACAAATTCCAACTCCCCAAAGTCGCCGTCTGACGCGCGTAAGGGGCATTCTGGCCGGTCCTTGGCGATCGCTGCCATATGCCCCCTATTACAGTCTAATAGCCCCGTTTGGGGTACTGGGGTCATCCCACCATACCCTGTACCTGCACCAAGTCCCAGCGTCAAAAGTATATCGCCAAGATGTCCGGGCCTATCTGGGATCGCATTGACCTGAGAGTGTGGGTTCCGCCGCTTTCCAATGAGGAGGTCTTTGCGCCTCCTTCCGGTGAGACTTCCGCCGTGATTCGGGAAAGGGTACTGGCCGCCCAACAGATGCAAGAGGAGCGCTACTCTTCTCTTTCCATTACCAGAAACGCCGAGCTAGAACCTGGTATGTTCGATAAGTTTTGTGAGGAGACGGAGGGGGCTCGGGAGGCTTTGCTTGCCGCCAGACACCAACTGGAACTGAGTACCCGCCGCTTGGATATTCTGAGGAAGGTGGGAAGGACTTGCGCTGACTTGCGGGGTTCTGTATCTACGTAACGGCATCTGACTTCGACCTCTCCTTCCAGCACTCCGACATAGCCCCGAGTCCTCTCTACAACCATATAGAATCTGGATCAGCTACCCCTTCGCTCCCGTGGCCGGGCTTCGAGGTCTTCCAAGCGTACCCGGGGTCAGCCCGACTTTGCGCTATGGCTGCGCTGCAGGTCCGGTCGTGGCCAGCGCTCACTCTTGAGGTTTGGTCGCGCGCACGACGATATCGTCAAAGTAGCATTTGCCGGGCGCCATAGCCTCGACGATCAGTGCCGGTGGGCCACTGTTATCCACATCGGTCTCGAACGCGACCGTCTGGCTATGTCCACGGTGCCGGATGTGGCACCGGACCCGGCGTCCCTGCACAGTCAACTCAACACTGATGGGCGATTCATAGCCTGAGTGGCAGACATAGTGGTTCTTAGTGGTGTTACCGGCGGTATCCAGCGCCCCCGCCCAGCAGATTCCGTCCCACAACACGGCCCAGCCAGACACCGCTTCTTTGTCGGTGGTCCGAACTGCCAAGCCAACTTTGCCGAAGCTCTTAGTGTCTGTCTGCACCCGGATTGAGGCGCGGACTGTGTAGTCCTTCAGCGACGCGCCGTAAAACAGGTTGCTCCGTTTGATGACGTACGCCCTGCGGCCTGGGCCGTCGCAGACGACTTCCAGCGCTTGGCCGTGGCCGTCGGCTTGGACGAGGAACGGCACCCCGTCTTCGCCCCCGAATACTTGGCCCACCTCTCGCCGTTCGAAGTCCTCCACAAACAAATCCCCATGGCCGCCGACCGGTCGAGTCAGGCGGTAACTGGTCGTCAGTGACACGAACGAATGGGCGGCTACGCTGACAGGCTGGCTGGCCTGCTGCGTCTGCATGGCCCCGTCCGGATGCCGGAGGGTTACCTCGGCCGGCTGTTCGTCTGTGCCGCGCCAGAAAAGTCTATACTCTGCCGGCTCGGACCCTGGATTGGCTATCACTGCCACATGCTCGGTGTCGCGCGAATAGACGGTGTGGAAGAAATCACCCGGGTACGGATCCAGCGCCAACAGCTCGGGATTCCGTGTGCCGTCAAAGAACACATCCTCATATTCAGTCAGCAGGTTGTTGACTTGAGCGATGTCGTATAGGGCGCCGTTATTACAGTTTATTGACCACCAAATCATGTAGCCTTTCATCCCACAGGCGATTAGATGTCGTACGAGATCTGCGGCGATAGGCCGGTACTTCCGCCCAAAGTCACCATAATTCTCGATGATCATGTACCCGGGGTAGAGGGGCGTCTCACGTCCCAGCAGGCGCCAGGTGTAGTCCATATCAGCCATTTCCCAGTCGTAGCCCGCGGACCCGTAATCCACGACGCCACGCAGATAGCGCCACAGATCAGCGTAGCGGGCGGAGACATCCTGATGCTTGCCCAGCGCCTGGGGGGCACCATAATAGCCCGTTAAGACCCGTGGGTAGGTGTCACGGATAGCCTCAGTTACGACCTGAATCATCTGCGCACTCTGGCGGTCACAGAACTGCTTCCAGAGGTCAGGAAAGTCGCGCCTGATGGTTGCTTCGTCAAGCTCAACCTGGGGCGACAATCCGCACCAGGCGTGGAATGCCGCAATGGCTTCAGGACTGAAATCGCCGGTTCGGTGCGACTCTATATCAATTTGCAGCCCCTCGTAGTGCAGTTCACCCAGCGTGTGATTAAGGTACTCCCGGAGACGGGCCATAACCTCAGGCCGCCGATCAACAACGGCCTGCTGGCCAAACTCAGACCGATAGATATCCCCAAAGATATCCTTCTCGAATACGTTCGCATAGGGGTGGATGCCCGCGCGAACCATCATGTTCACGTCATCTGCTTCTCGGTAATCACTCCCCCCCATAATCAGTACGTCGGTAAAACCGGCATTGATAAAATTGGTAGCAAGGGCCCGCTGAGCGAGGGGATTACGCAACTTTGCGTAGTGGCAAACCTGCACGTGGGCCCGCTTAGGACGCCTGCCCTTGATCTCGGGCAAGAACCGGACGCTATATATGGCCTCCGCCAGCGGCTCACCGGGCTCAATGTCGAAGACACGCACCCCCAGCCGCCCCATGCCTTCGCCGCGCACGGTTTCCACCACCGGACCAACGCCGAGATAGCTTCCCTTGACCACCTTCGCGCCTGCCAGCGTGAACGTTATTTGTTGGCCGGACTCGACCGTATCAGCGGTCTCAATGGACGTTGGCTTGTTCAGCCACCGCGGGAAGAGAAAGTTCTTCTCATGAATGTTACCCACGTAACGAACACCTGGTGGCAAAGAAAGCTCGACTCGCAAAGAAACCTGGTCAGTTGAATAACCAGGTAAAATGAATATCCAGAGGAACTCATAAGCTCCCTGGCACAGGCGGAACCGCCGGTCACAGCCAAAAATCCCTACTTGCCAGGGCTCTTCCGATCCTGCATCCTCGGCAGAGATCGCCACGGGTAACGTGGCCACTACAATAATGGTTAGAATGACGGCTCGATAGTTCATTTGACTCACTGCCTGACTACGGGTTAATGCCGTCCACGCCGCTCCCTTTTATCCTATCCGGCGTTCCCCATATGCTCTCATACTGCCTATGACATTCTTTGATCGATACATCAATTCCTCCCACACCGGCTGTGTGCAAAAATCAGGGATTTGCGGGCTTCTGACAGGCTTCCGGCCTCGAATTGAGTGGCCCTCAACGCCGCGGGACTCGGTGCAGACACCAGTGAGGCCCCCCAAGGCACCACTAAGCGCCGCAATTGTGCGCAGCCACGGCAAATCGCTCGACGAACTGATCAACCAGGACATTGTGGCCTATCTGCATAGCCATGAACGCCGGGGGGGCTCGCGGCGAACTGTCAATAGCTGGCTACTGATCCTGCGCTCATTCTTGCGCTGGGCGATCGATCAGGAGCTAATCGCTCCCAAGATTCGCGAACAGATCCCGCGCAAAATCAAATACGACAAGACCGCTCCGGTGACGGCTACGGCAGAAGAAGTCGACCTGCTGCTGCGCTACGGGGGGATGCAGAGCTGCTACCGCCTGGCGCTACTGTTGATGTTCGAGGCGGGACTGCGCGTCAGTGAAGCGATTGGCTTGCGCTGGAGCGATGTGAATCTGGAGGCTCGCACGATATCCGTGCCCGGCAAGGGCCACAAGCGCCGACTGCTACCCATCGTTTCCGAACGGCTCTATGAGCGCCTGCTTCAAGCCAGCCGCGTCGGCACGCGGCCGCAGTGGCCGGTAGTGTGGACAGATCACGCCAGCAGAGAGCACGACCAGCCCCTGGCTGCGGAAAGCGTGCGCCGTAGTCTCCGCGCGGCCCAGCAGACTGCTCGGATAAAGCGTAAGTTGACGCCGCACAACTTCCGCCACGGCTTTGCGGCCCGCGTGGCCAAGGCAGGCATCAACGCCAAGTTCATCCAGCAGGCGCTGGGCCATGCTTCGCTGGCGACCACCGATGACTACCTAGCCAGCCTGGTGGGCGACCTCGACGGCCTGCGCGAAGCCTTAGCACAAATCTGAGTGACTCCCGGCTTGAGTCTCGGCTTGCATGAGATGTTGAGGGGTATTCCCCGTTTGCCTGGTGAGTCTGCTCGTCTGCTTTGGTCTGGTGCTGAGCATATGTGGCTTCACCATTTGGTTCGTCTCATTCTCGCTCTGTGGCACGGCGAGTCTTAGGTCTGCGATATGTAGCGGCCCCAGACTAGCCCCAGAAACGCACAGGAGGCTCCAGGAGCGAAAATTAGGGGAGGAAGAAGGCCTAAAGCATACCCGTGGATCACTGCCTGCAAAACGCAGAGGGTCTACTCATCTTGGTGGAAGTTGCAGATTGGTTCAGCCAAACGTTAACCGGCACTCACAGAGCGCAGACGTGTCGGCGGTTTCGCCGTTAGCTCCAGCCCCGCTCAACCTAGCAGATACAGTGCTACGAACACTGCCGGAGGCCCTGCTTACAGACTATTTTCCATTTTCGCGAACTGTTTTTCTGCGAGGCGCCTGACGGTCGGATCGTTCGCATATCCACGCAGCACTACCTCAGAGGCTACCTGCGCCGATTAAGCTGTCGGACAGGGTTTCATTTCCCGCCTCCCGCCAAAAATAGTCCTTGACAAATTCGAACATTTGTGTTACTATTCATCTAGACATACCCGAGGGCGGCACCCGCTTATAGCTCCCTCTAGCCGTGGCACGAGACTCATTCTGGCCGTCCCCCCGAAACACCGAGACACCGAAACAGCCACGCAAGCAAGAGGGCCGCGCCTGTAAGGGTGACCGGCCGCCGGGGACTTACATCATAGCTGCTGGTCTCATTACCCGGTATAGTACAAGAGTCAATCCCTATCGGGTGACAGCTTACTATCGGACGGAGTTGGGGTTTCCGATCATCCTCGTTCGGCCGCGAGGGAAATGCCCCTTAGACTTAGGGCACAAACCCGGGAAATGGGCCTCGTTCCCGGGGAGCTGTGAAGCCCACCTCGGCAACCAGTTCCGCGAAACAACCAATATCTAAACACTGAAACAGAGCGCTAATCCAGGCTGCACCACACCAATATGGCGTCGGTGCGGCTGCAGGAAGTGTGTTTCAGTGGCAGACATTAGCATCGGCGCGGTAATCGCGCGACATCTTTGGGACCTCGAGTTTCGCCAATCGTACCCCTCGCACATATTAGAGCTTCGCTGGCAACGTCTGGTACGCCTGCGGCGCTTTCTCAACCGCAAGGGCCTCTACTTCATTGCCGACGTGCGCCCGGAGCACGTGGACAGGTACCTCGACTGCTTGGGCGTCAGCCTACCGACCCGCAACCACCACCGCGAGGTCCTGGCCGGCCTGTTTAGGTACGCTGCTGACATGGGCTACTACCCCGCGCCCGGCCTTGCTCGCCCACCGCGCCGGCCCACTAGTCGCAGTGGCCAACAGGCCCACCGTATACTGCGCTATCGGATCGTTGCTTTCGTCGCGCTCCTGGAGGAGCTTAAGCATATCCGGCCCCTGGTAGAT
>JALGTU010000131.1 GCA_029821195.1 Candidatus Zipacnadia bacterium | reverse complement strand
CTGCGCTACGCCGAGCTGGTCTACTACGGGCTGTGGTACACGCCGCTGCGCGAGGCCATTGACGCGTTCATTGCCGAGACGCAACAGCGAGTGTCGGGCCAGGTGACCCTGAAGCTGCACAAGGGCACCTGCCAGCCGGTAGCCCGCCAGTCGGACCGCTCCCTGTACCAGTACAAGCTGGCTACCTACGCCGAGGGGGACGTCTTCGACCAGTCGGCATCCCCCGGCTTCATCCATATCTGGGGGCTAGGGGCACGCGTCGCCGCGGAAGTAGACCGGACCATAGAGAGACAACAAACCGACTAGTTACGGACGCCCGCTCCGATTTTATGCCAACTGTCCCCTCCGTTGACCCAAGTGTTCACCAGGCCGACCACAGGCGGCGGCACTTGCTGCTGCTGGTTGGCACGTTCTTCCTTATCTTCGCTGGCGCCGGGGCCCAACAACTCTACCTTGTGCCCTATCTGCGCCAGGTTACCTCGTGGACGGGGCTTCAGTGTGCCCTGCTCCTGGCCGTTGTCTATGCCACGATGATGGTCTTTCGGGTGGGCAACGTCTACCTGCTGCGGCATTGGCCAGACTGGAAGTGGACGGTGGTGGGGGCGCTCACCTACTTCCTCTTCCCCGTCGGGATGTTCCTGTTGGCCTACTTGCCCAGCTATGCTCTAGCGCTGGCTTTCGCGGTGCTGTGGGGATGGGGAGCCGCGACGATGTGGGGTGGCACCACTATGCAGACTCTGGCACTGACCGAGGGCGTACGCAGCCGCCATGGATTGGGTATGGGCCTACTCTACGGGGGAAGCCACGCCGGCTGGTTCACTGGCGTAATCGTGCTGGGGTTGGTCTTTGCCCACTGCGGCGACCGTCCAGAGCTGCTCTACGTTACCGCCGCTGCTATCACCCTTCTCGCCCTGCCGCTGGCCCTGCGACTCCCCCGGACCGCGGATGTCACGATCGCGCCTTCCAGCCGGGCAATGCTGTGGCAGATTGTCACGCGCCCCAAGGCGCTAATCGCCATGTTTCTGCTGGGCAGTTCGGCGCTGGCCTTCGGACTGATGCTGGGGGCATTCGCTGACTACGTCAGAGCGGAATACGGCGTCGGTTACATCTGGATCACAGCGATGTTCTTCCCCGGGGCGCGGGTTGTCCTGGCGTTCCTCAGCGGCGTGCTCTCCGACCTGGGCGGTCGAGCCCCGGTGCTCTCGATCAGCTTCCTGCTGGCGGCGGGCGGATGCGCCGTGGCGGTCGTCTGGCACAGCCCGGCAGCGTTAGCTCTCACTGCCGCCTTCCTGGGGCTACTCGACGGTGCCGTGCCGGTCGTCAGCGCTTCTCTTATTGGCGACTCGGCCGAGCGCAAGCGCCGGCCGCTGGCGTACGGCGCAATCTTCACTGCTCGCGACTTCGGCGCGGTCCTGGGACTTATCTTGAGTCGCATCGTCAGCGGGGAAGCGGCCAACCTGGGGACAAGCTTCGTGATCTTCGCTGGTCTCTTCCTGGTCTGCGCCGCCGTCTCTGCGCTGCTTCAGCGCTATGCCCGGCAACGGCTCTGAACACACAAGAGTGTGACTGGCTGGGAGGGATGTTCTCGGTCCGACCTGCCGCCGAGGTTGCGTGAGCGTCGGGGCAGGGCTCTCTCTCCTATGCTTGATGGGGACAGGCGAGACGCCTGTCCTACTGTGAACTGCTGATAAAGCTCTCCACGTCTTCGCGCAGGGCCGCTCCTTCCATCGGGCCCTTCTTCGTTGCGCCCAGCGCCCCGCAAGCATTGGCCAGTCGCCCCACCTCGTACAGTGGCAGTGCTTCGGCAAGCCCAACCACAAAGCCGGCATCAAAGCAATCCCCGGCGCCAGTCGGATCAACCGCTGCCACCTCAAATCCGGGGACCGGGATTGTCTCCTCAGCGGTGAAGACCGTGCAACCTGCCGCGCCCCGCTTCAGGCCCACATACCGTACTCCACCGGCCAGCAATGCCTGGCAAGCTGCATCGGCCCCCTGAGCGCCCGTCAGAATTTCAGCCTCTTCGCCACTGGGCAGCACGAGCGTAGCGACTTCCAACACAGGCGCGCATATCCCGCGCAGGGCTTCCTCGCCGCCCAGTAGCTCCGGCCGCAGATTGGGATCAAAGGAGACCTGCACCCCCGCCTCGTGCGCGAGCCGCGCGGCCTCATAACAAGCCTCCCGCAGCCGCCCACCAGCAGCCAGCGACGAGCCAGCGATATGCAGCCAGCGTGCGCCGGCGAAGTACTCGGCGTCGGGCATAGGCAACTGCCCCGCCGCGGAGTTGCCCATGTGAAAAATAAACTTGCGACTGCCATCGGCGAAGTAGGTGACAAAGGCCACGCCGGTAGCGATACCCTCAACCTCCGCGACTCGGCTGGTATCTACCCCGTCGGCCTTCAAGCGATCGAGTATGCACTTACCGAAATCGTCGGCGCCTACCGCTCCAATGAAGCCCACACTGTGCCCCAGCCGCGCCACCTGGTCGGCAAAGATGGCGGGCGCGCCGCTGGGGAACGGCCCGACGAAGTCGTCGGGCTTGTCCAGGGGACTGTCCACTTCCTTGCGCATAATCTCGACGAGCAGTGCGCCGATTGACACTACTTCCGGCTGCGCCATTGTCGTCCTCACTCCTTCGATCTAATCCGCCATCGAATCATCCCGCGCCTCATGAGTAACCGTGAACTCGTCGAGCACATCGAGTTGATCGCTGAAGAAAGTAACTTTCAGTTCGTCGCGGGTTACGTCCACCTCGCAGAAGCCCAGGCGATGTGAGATAAAGACCTGGCTGAACGGATTCTCGGCCGCTTTCGAGCGCAGCGGCGCCCCGCCGGTGCCTACAGTGATGTAGTACAGTCCCTCGTGCTGGGAGCGCTCGTAGATGTGATCGTGGCCGCAGAAGACCAGGTCTACACCCTCTTCGAGCAGCGGGCACCAATTCTCCCGCAGATAAGGCAGATGGGCGTCGGCGGCATGGCTACCCGAGGTGAACGGCGGCGAGTGAAACAGCACTATCCGCCAGTCCACACCCTCCGGCTTGGGCTCTGCCAGGACCTCACGCAGCCACGGGGTCTGCTCCTCCCGGCGGCGGTTACTATCCAGGGAGATAAACTGGCAGTTGCCGAAGACAAATGTCGCCCACTCACTGTTGAAGTCTCCCCCGCCTTCCGGCAGCGGTAGGAGCTGATAGTATAGGTCGGCATTGCGCTCATGATTACCAATGCATGGGTAGTAGGGAATAGTTGGCGCCAGCAGGCTAATAGCTGGGAAAAAACGATACCAGTGTTCGAGGTTCGTTCCGGTTGCCACGAGGTCACCGGTGTTCAGGACGAGTCGGGGACGTACCAGAGCCATAGCCTCAACCACTTTACGGTGCGCATCCGGGTGGGTACGGGTATCACCGTACGCGGTGAAGCGCCACCGCGACAGCCACGCTGACGGGGTGCGGAAGCGGTAGGGTCCCGCAGCGGCCAACCCCTCCCCCACATTTGCCTTGACCGTATACTCATATCGTCGGCCCGGCAGAAGCCCCTCCAGCCGTACGCGGTGGAACTCGGTCGCCTCACCGGCGCCGAGCTTCTGTCCAGCGACTTCGACCCAGCCCACCGCCGGCTTGTTGGTATGCCAGGTAAGTAGCGCTGAATCTGGGGTGAGATCGCCCAGGGTCGGACCCATATCAATGGCCAAATCATCTGCTAAGGCCGGCGTCAGCATCAATGCCAGAAGTAGCACCACAAAGGTGTGCCGCAAACGCAGCATGTTGCTCATTCCTTTCTGTTCTTGCATGCTATTCTTGGGTCAGGCTGGCCTGCACATCATTCGTGACGGTCACTTGATCCAGGGGCTGCGACTCTTCGTTGATGAAGGTCAGCGTAAGTTGCCTGGGCGTGACATCCACGCGACAAAAACCCAGGGAAGAAATGGCAAGCTGGCTGTAGGGATTCGGATTGACTCCCGGCTGGTACAACGGCGCGCCCCCGGTGCCCAGCGTTATGTAGGAGACGCCCCCGTGCAACGAGCGCTCGTAGAGGTGATCGTGACCCAGGAAGACCGCTGCCACCCCGTTATCCCCCTCCAGCAGTGGGCACCACTGCTCCTGAAGAGTCTGGTTGGCGCCATGCGGGCCGGACGAGAAGGGCGGATGATGGAAGACAGCAAACCGCCAGTCCACGCCCTCCGGCCTGGGCTGCTGCAACTGCGCGCGCAGCCACTCAGTCTGCTCGGCGATACGCCGGCAGCTATCCAGCACGAAGAACTGGCAGTTGCCGAAGGTGAAAGTATACCATTCCGACTGGTAGTCTCCCCCACCTCTGGGCAGCGGCAGGAGTGTGTAGTACAGCAGCGAGTTGTGCTCATGGTTACCCAGACAACCATAGAAGGGCAGATTACGCGCGAAGGCACCAATTGCCGGGAAGAAATGGTACCACTGTTCCAGCACATCGCCGTCCGCGACCAGGTCGCCAGTGTGCAGGATCAAGCGCGGGCTTGCGCCTAACATTGCTGCTACTACCTGCCGATGCTTGCTCGGTCGGCTGCGCGTATCGCCGTAGACAGCGAAGCTCCACTGTGTTAGCGACTTCGCTGGCGTCCTGAGCCGGTGGGGACCAATGCTGGCCGACTCGCCGTCGGCGCTCGCCTTGACCGTATACCAATACGTCGTCCGCGCCGATAGCCCCCGCACCCGCACCCGATGGGTCTGCGTCGGCCCGCCTTCGCCTATCCGATGCCCTTCGATCTCGACCCACGCCACCGAGGGCTTGTTGGTATGCCAGGTGATGAAAGCTGAGCCCGTCTTCAGGTCACCCAACGTCGGCCCCATGTCTATCTTAAGCGGCGCCGCGAAGACCGGCATCGCCGCCAGCAGCGCCAGTGCGGCCAGAACTAGATGTTTCCCTCTTATCATATCGCGTAACTCACTTGCCCCGGACGGCTATGGATGCTCCCCACCAACCTATTTGCGCACTTCCGCCCCAACTTTCTCTTCCAAGCACCTGTGGACCTGCGCCATTGCCGCTTCCAGTTCCTCCTCAGTGAGGGTTCGCTCGGCCGCGCGGAAGACCAGGCGAAAGGCGATTGACTTGCGCCCCGCACCAAACTGCTCGGCATCGGCATAAACGTCGAACGGTGTTACGCTCTCCAGGAGTTCGCCACCTGCTTGCTGGATCTCGGTAGCCAGGCGAGCTGATGAGAAGTCATCATGGTCCGGTACGACAATTGCCACATCGCGCTCCGCGGCCGGGAACCGTGGCAGCGGCTGGTAGGCCCTTTGCAAAGTCGCATGCTTGAGTATCACGTCCAGATTCAGCTCGAAAGCATACACTGGTTGCGGCAGGTCGTGTTCCTCCCGCACCTCCGGCGCAATCTCACCGATCACGCCCAGATTCGTTTCGCCAAGCACAACCTGCGCGCACCTGCCGGGATCAAACGTGGAGTGCGCCTGCCGCACAAAGCGCAGTCCCTCGATGCCCAGGCTCGTGCACAGCTCTTCTACGATGCCTTTCAGATAGTAGAAATCCGTCGCCGCCTGCTCCGAAGGCACGTTCCATTGGGCGGAAAGCGGGCTGCCCATCACTATCGCAGCCACATGCTGCTGCTCGTGGGGAAGTCCTGCACTCCCCCCCTCTAGTGCTTCAACGCCTTCCGGTACGGCAGGCGTCCGTGGGTAGAATACCGTCCCCATTTCGTACAGAGCAACGTCAGCTACGCGCTGGCGCGCGTTGCGAGCCGCAGCATCCAGCAGTGCCGGCAGCAGCGTGCTGCGCAACGCGTTCATCTCGGCACTCATCGGGTTGGAAAGCAGTACGAGATCGCGAGCGGCATCGTCCGCCGGCCAGCGGCAGCGGTCCAGGTCAGCCGCACCCATCATCGAGAAGCTGAGGTTCTCGTTCAGCCCGCACTCCCGCAGCAATTCCCCCACTCGGCGCTGCAGTCGCTGCGCTTCGGTGAGTCGTCCACTGGCCACCAGGTGACCGGGCACCGTCAGCCCGATATTCTCGTAGCCATGAACTATGGCTACTTCCTCGATCAGGTCAATCTCCCGCTCCACGTCGGCCCGGAAGGTGGGCACTTCAACGACCAGCCGCTCGCCCTGCTCCACTGCGAAGCCCGCTCGCTCCAGGTAGTCGGCCATTGTTTCGCCCGATAGCGCCGTTCCCAGCACGGCGTTGCACCGCTCCGGGCGCATCTCGACCGTTTTCCGCTCAAACGGTCTCGTCTTTACATCGAGCGCTCGCTGCGCGATCTGGCCGCCCGCGGTCTCCAGAATTAGTTCCGCGGCCCGCGCCAGCGCCGGCAGCGCGAGATTCGGATCAACGTGACGCTCGAAGCGATACGACGCTTCCGTGCCCCCAAGTCTCAGACTCGTCCTGCGAATAGCGACGGGATCAAAATGTGCCGATTCCAGCAGTACCGTGTTAGTGACCTCACGCATCTGTGTGTCGGCGCCGCCCATAATACCAGCAAGTGCCACTGCCCCCATTGGATCGGCGATCACCACGTCCTCTGGCCCCAGCGTCTGCCAGGTGTCGTCCAGCAGCAGCAGCTTCTCCCCCGGCTCGGCGCGGCGCACGATGATATGCCCATCCTTAATTAGCCGGAAATCAAAAGCGTGCATCGGCTGGCCCAATTCCCAAACCACATAGTTCGTACAGTCCACCACATTGTTGATCGAGCGAATCCCCGCCGCCTCCAGCTTGTAGCGCAGCCAATCCGGCGACGGCCCGACCTCAATCCCTTCGATGAGCAGTGCAGAATAACGCGGGCAGCCCACCGGATCAATGATCTCCACGGTCAGCGGCCCCAGACTGACCAGCTTCGCATCAACCAGCGGCTCCTCGGTTTCGGCAAAGCTCGCCGTCGGCGGGTTAAAGCCACCATCGGCCAGGGCCGCCGCATGGCGCGCCACCCCCACCATCGAGAGCAGATCGCCGCGATTCGGCGTGACCGAAGTCATCAGTATCTGGTCAGTGGCCCCGCCGTCCTCGGCGGTCCACTCCACCACTTCCTCCACCTCCAGGCCCCCCATCGTCAGCAGATGACACAGCTCTTCCCGCTCCCGGTCAGTCTGCAGATATTC
>JALGTU010000020.1 GCA_029821195.1 Candidatus Zipacnadia bacterium | reverse complement strand
GCAGACTCTCGGTTACCGAACGACTATTCCAGCCCGTGCGGCACTACGAGTGCCCACGGGCTGTTGCTTTGTAGAGTACCCAAATGATGTGTGTTCACGAAGAAAGGAGGTGAAACGATGAGACGACAATTACTACCACTGGATTAGTCGCGCTAGTCGCGGCAGTGGTGCTTCTGCCAGCCTATGCGGGTTACGACTACCGCACGGTCGCACTACCCGACGGGAGCCTGACGACCGGGTCAGGGGCCTATGCGTGGAGCGGGACCGAGCCACTTTCGTGCTTGTGGGACCTCACGGCAGGTAATGTCGTTATTGAGGGGACTTGGGACCTCAGTGGGGTCGCCGCCCGCAAGAACACCTGGGACCTTAACACCGCCGACGCCGACGACTATCTGGGGGTCTGGCCAGAACTGGGCCTGAAGAAAGTAGGTCAGGGCAACTTCAACCCCAGTGACGGTGTGTGGTTCTGTGGAGCCCAATGGACAGGTGGAGGCGACGCGCCTACCGACGTTCGGGAAGTACTGCACTTCCAGGAGGAACCGGGCACACAGCCGGACCCGAGGTACTGGTCAGCGCCCAGATCGGTGACAGGCGACACCTGGGACTTCAAGCTGGAGTACCACCTCAACCCCGACGGGACGACCGGGTGGGCCAAGTGGTGGCTGGACGGTACACTGATCGAGAGCGGCGGGAAGGACAGGCTGGACTTTACAGGTGAGGATCTGGGGACGGCCATGATTTTCACCGGGGTAATGAACGGCAACAACCCCAACAACGGTCATGTAGTGGCGTGGGAGAACGTCACCGCCACGGGGTATTGTACCCCCGAGCTGCCACCGTCGGCGCTGCTGGGGCTGACCATGCTGCCGTTGGGTGTGGCCTATCTGCGCGGCCGCCGCCGCAAGCAAAGCTGAACCAATAGACATACCATATAACAGAACAAGTCGAGGGACGCCCGCTGTTGCCGGCGGGCGCCTTTAAGATTTGTGCTGGCGCGGCTCTTGACAAAATTCCTGGATTATGGTATATATATGGCGGTAATGTCACAAAATGGCGGCTGCACATAGGGTTAGCGCAGGCCACCACCGCCACAAAGACGACCTTGAGACCCATGGGGCACCACGTGTGCCCACGGCGTGTGTAGTGAGAACCTACTTTCAGAAAGAGGAGGGGAGGAAAATGCTTAGCAGGACAATCTTCTGTGTTGTGCTCACTTTCATGCTTCTGGTGTTTCCTCTATGCTTCTTGGGGCCCGCGTGGGCACAATATGACACCACCATGTCGCACGGTGATTCCGCCGACAATGACATGAACGACACACCTTTGGATCACGCGTGGACACGATACACCAGGACCGTGTTGCACGATGATTTCGACGACAACGACATAAGCGATTGGCAGAACAGCGACTGGGCCGGTACGTCCCGCCCCTCGCCCGACATATCTGGGGGTATTATCTCTGGCCAAGGTTCAGGCCATGGCGGACCGACGGATGCAGGCAGTTGGGCATTCAAGGACATAGGGGCTGTTGACGTGACCCAAGGCTTCAGGTGGGAGTGCCGCGCTGTCAGCGGGAGCGGTCGGCCTAATTTTGCCACCGCATATCTCGCTGACGACTGGGGCACAGTGGCAGACATGTACCAGATACGCATTTACGGCGAGAGCAACAGGCGCCTTGATTTGCTCAAGTACGACATGGGGACGGAGACCTATCTCGGCACATACACTCTAGGGTCCTCAGTTCACGACTGGCACACATACGCGATCGAGCGCGATGCACTGGGCGAGTGGACGCTGTACATAGACGGGGTGGAACAGACCGGTGCGAGCTTTACCCCGGACATGACTCACACCCGTTTCACCCATGTGGGATTGGAGATGCTCAAGTCGGGCAGCAAGTTCGATGAAGTGGAGCTTTCCGTGACTCCGGAGTCCTCGCCGGCGGGGCTGCTGGGGCTGAGCGTACTGCCGTTAGGCATCTATGCGGGAACGGAGATGCTCAAGTCGGGCAGCAAGTCCAATGAAGTGACTCCGGAGCCTGACGTGACTCCGGAGCCTTACGTGACTCCGGAGTTGCCGCCGTCGGCGCTGCTGGGGCTGAGCCTGCTGCCGTTGGGCATCGCCTATCTGCGCGGCCGCCGGCGCAAGCAAAGCTGAACGCATAGACACACCAACCGAACAAGTCAGGGGCGTCCGCTGTTGCCGGTGGGCGCCCTTACCATTTCCACCACCAGGACTATTGACAGAATTGGTGGATTATGGTATATATTTGTCACTAATTGTGCAAAAAACTTGGCTTTGCGTTCGGCTATTCAAGGACGCCTAAGCCACAGGGACAATCCTGAGGCCCGTGCGGCACCACGTGTGCGCACGGGCTATTGCTTTGTGGTCGGGGTGGTAAGACGTCTGTATGGTACTCGTCGCGTGCAAAGGCTGGTGGTCAGCCTTCAGCCTGCACAAGTGTGCGGCTATAAGACACTAGCCAAAGAACGCTGAAGCAGCAGACAGATTGCCAGAACAAATTCGAGAGGAGTGAATCGCATGCAGACAACAACAGGTCAAATAGGTCGAACGCATCGAGAAACAACCAGTCTCCAAAAAAACATGGGCCCGGACCAGGCTGTACAGCCGGCCAGCCGAGGAGGCCGTCCGGCACCACGAGGCGAGAGGTGTCACACCGGCGTGACGTTGCGGGGACGCGCGGTCGCCGCCGCGCAAAACTATGAACACAGAGCGTTATTCCAAGGAGGTATGGTTCCAATGCTAAAGATCTCTGTACTGCTGGTCGCAACAATTTGTCTGGTAGTCTCAGTGGCGGTGCCCGCCTTGGCGTACACAGACAGCTACGATCTGACGAGTACGGCACTCGGGATAGCCGAGGGCAACTACGGGTTCTCGTACTTTGTGAGCCCGGATCTGACGCTTACGGCCATCACAAAGATGACCGACGGCCCCGGTTCTGGAGTGGCGGGGACCATCTATTTCCATAACAAGGAGGGAGCAGGAGTCCAGGACGAGCTGGCCGGCGGTTCCAAGGAGATTTCCGGGGGAGGGCCATGCCAGGACGAAGCCCTGGTTTTCACTTTCGGCACCCCGCCATACGCCGATTCGCCGACTCTGCTCCTGAACAAATTCAAGCCCGACAAAGATGACGTTGAACTGGTCGTCAGTCTCGTCGGGGGCTCGACAGTCTATGTCCCGATCGCGACGGTAGACCTGAAGGCGGTCAAAGTGGGCAAGGAGTCCTACACACTGGCGTTCGCCGATCTGCCCGAACTAGCTGGGAAGGAACCGCTGACTAGTTTCTACGTCCGAACTTGGGAAGGGCACGTCTATGTCAGCGGTCTTCACGATGTGGCCCCGACTCCCGAACCGGCCACTCTCGTGCTCCTGGGCCTCAGCCTCGGCGGTGTGGGCCTACTGCGACGGCGCCGGGCTGCTTGACAGCGCCACTGATAGCTGTCTTGACGGCGGGCTGGCAGTTTTAGGGCTCTGGTGGTACTCGTCGCTCGAGTAGGATTTCGCGGGTGGGGCATAGCTCCATGGGCGAGGCCCCAAGCAAGGCTAGACCATTACACCACAATAGGGGATGTGTGGGCGCCTATTATAACAGGGGGCACCCAAGTCATTGCATAACCCCTTGACAAATCCGCCACTATGCGTTAATATAGCTGTCGCAAGTGAGATAAGTAATGGCCTTTTAGCCCATTAGCTGGCCGGAATGTTCACAATTCCAAAGATTGCTTAACTAGGCGAGCGACTGGCTGAAGTGATTGACGGACACTTGCCGAGGAGCTGCAACGGGCACTACAACGATGAAGCGACTGGCTATTTGCACCATAATCCTGGTGGCCTTGTGCGCCAATAACGCGGTGGGTGACTATTATTACCACCACGTCTGGATGTCAGACACCGACAATCCAACTTATCCCAAGCCGGGAGCCTTAGCAGATACCCTTTGGGAAAGCTTCTCTTCTTGGTCGAACTGGGATGATTGTACCCCGACGCTGCAGACTGATCCGACTGCGGATGAGATCCTGGCAGAGCTTAGTCACTATCGCAACATTGTTGGTCAGGGCGATTTTTTCCTGTTCTACTACACTGGTCATGGTAATAAAATCGAGGCGCAGTACGCTGGCACAGAGGGGACGGGCCTGCTGCTTGACGTGCCCAGTGGCCCCAGCGGCACTGCCCTAACCATCGATACATTAACCAGTCCCGGGTACTTCGGCGGCTTTGCAGAAGGGGCCACCGTGGTCACCGTGTTCGACACGTGCTACGCGGGGCAAGCCCTCGCCGAGCCGTACGGTTTCAACGCAACGGCCGGCGCCGTTGATGATCTCAATAATATGGCGGTTCTCGCTGCCGGCACGGGCGACGAAGAGATTGGACTTTACCCCCAGAATTACGAAATGTGGCCTTCGGGGAACTGGGATTATGTTAGTAGCTATTTCACCCAAGGCGTAATCGAAGGTCTGCAGCCCGGAGCAGACGGCGGACCCGTCGCGGACATTTCCCAGGATGGGGGCCTGTACGCTGACGAACTGTTTGCCTACGCATCCTGGCGCATGCAGGAAGTCGGCGGTTCGGGCGGAGTCTTCTGGAATGACATTGGTGCGGATGAATTGCCGGTAGCCGGAGGCGTGCCGACCCCGGAGCCAGGCACCCTCTTCCTGTTCCTCTGCGGCAGCGGGAGTTTCATCGCTTTCTTTAGGCGCAGGAACCGGAATCCTACGATCTGTGAAGAAAAGGAAGCCTAGCGGACCAGGCTATCCGACGGGAGGATGAGGTGCCCGGCTTGCTGGCCGGGCGCCTTGCTTTGCAGACGGCCATATGATATAATACAAAAGAAAGCTGGCAAGGCCTGGTAGTTGCTGAAGATCAACACAACGATCTCAATTTGCTCTGGCGCAGATCGCCGCTAAGCCGACAGTAACGTTCAGACTCTTGGTACCGCAGCACCAAAGAGGACAGCAATCAATGACACCACTAGGCGGGGCAGAGCAAGTGCCTGTCAACAGTTATGCTGAGGCGTTCCAGCTAACTGATTCATTCCTCGGTTGGGATTGTTACCCTCGACAGATCCGGTCTGACTCGGGGACAACTATCAGCTTTGTACGGCAGCCACGGCACGCAGTGCAGCATCCGTCCCCCACCAGTCCAAACATGGCTTCCAAGTTTCCCACCATCAACATGTCTGGTGCTCCGGGATACCGCAATAGCGGCGGACGTCCGCTTTCAAACTGCTGGGGGAGAACGGCCGTGCAGTCGGTAGGCATGTCCCTGCACCTGTGCGAACGGTCCCGCGGGAGGGATGTTGGCAGCAGCACGCCCTGACGCAGCTTGCGTGGCGAACATTAGGGCCTGTAACCATTTGCCCGAGCAATAGCAAGGGGAGCTGTGGCGGTGTTCGCGTGTGCCCGGGGGGATGCAGAACAGCGAATGGAGGTCGGCAACTCCGCTGTTGTCTGCATCCCATCTACAGGTACATACCCCCCTACCTTCGCAGCTCCCCGACTTATGCGGGTAGGTCAAGTGCCAGAACTTGCTCCCTAGAAGAAACCCCGTGCGCACTCGTGGTGCCGCACGGGGTTTCTTCGCAATACAACCTGGTTTACCAACTAATACAGATGGTCCAAGTTTCGCCGCTGCTCTGGCCTCTCTGAACCTTTGTCGTATTTTATCACTTGCCAGCCCTTTTGTCAAGACCCCTTTATTGAGCCGCCCACCAGGCCAATTTGCTGCCTCTGAATGACGACCAAAACCTCGCACGAGCCGAGGCCAATACTGGCACGCACGGCGCTGGGGCCGGTCACGAACGAGCCTTCATAGTCTTCCCCTGCCTCTATCCCCTGAGCAGGAAATCGCGTGCATATTGGTTTGAGACGCCTCGCCTATGGGTAAAGATACGCTGAGATTAACCAGAGGTAACGCAGAGCTGGCCTTGCGGGTACCCTTAGTGTTGGTACCAGTGCTGTCGAACAGAGCGGTCTTGGCTGTCGGTGCCGGTCAACTTGACAATGATTATGGGGAGCTGTGTCGGTATAGGGTGTGCGAAGAGGGTGCGAGTACGGGGCCATGTTCTTTCGGACATGGACTTCTGGTACCACTTCGTCGCACATCTCCCCCCGCACTGCCTTCGCAGCTCCCTCTCTTTATCTCGCAGATAGCCCACCGCAACAATAACAACCGAACCACCCACATAAGCACAGACCAAGCCACGAAGCTGGACTCTCCGGAAGCAATCGTCTTGGTCACGTGTGCATGTTAGGCTCGTTTCGGTGTGATTTCCTGCGGACGTGATCTGTTGCGGCGTACGGGCAAGAGTCGGCGAAATGTCTTCACATTTGCCCCAAGAGATGCCATCCTGTGCAGATCGTGTTGCGCTTCTCTCGCAGGAAGCTGTGGAGCTGAATAGCAGGCCAGAACTCTCCGGAAGTGAACTGGCGCAGAGAACCACAACCGCGCGGTGCAATCCTCGCCATCGTAGTGCGTAGTCTGCTGGTGGTGTTGGGTATGGCCGCCTTGAGTATGGACGTGGGCCTTCTATGTCTGGCCAAGTAGGAAGTTGAGGGTGCTGCTGACGCAGCGGCTCGGACGAAGGCTCCGCATGGCAGGAGGCGCCCGCCGTGTCAGCAGCCAACGTGGTCCTCGGTAAGCCAATTGTGCTCGACGACGCCGAAGTAGTTCGCCAGCAGTTCCTGCCCTGGCTCGAAGACTAAGGTGGAGCAAGTGGGCGCGAAAGCCAAATGGGGCAGCGCGTTGTCCTCACTGGTTTGGGCTTATCACTATGTCGGTGAAGAGGACACGACTAAGGAGGAAAGCTGATTGAGCAAGCCGGGCCGCCGTATCTGGACGTGACTAGCCGCCCCAGAAAATGAGCGGTTCGAAGTCGCGTCGCGTTAACTCGCCACTGAGAATCAGCACCAGCAGGTACATTCCTGATAGTCCCAGCAACTTCGCCAGTACCAGCCAACTCTCACCGGGAACAACTATGCCGAGGAGGTAGACCATGGCCGCCGCCGCCACACAGCGCAGGAGCGAAACGGCCGAGAAAAGCACATGGAATTCCCGCCAAACCAAGGCTAGCATCACCAAGGCCGCCACCAGGCCGGTAACGGCCGTGGCTAGCGCCCCACCGAGCAGCTCATACCGTGGTATCAACACGAGATTCAGCGCGATATTCGCCGGCAGCAGCGGAGCCAGAGCCGCCAGGGGCACTCCCGGCTTGCCGGCCGCAACCAGCGACGCACTTCCAATAGTCCGCAGGCAAAACATCAACGCCGCCACCATGAGGACAAAGGCAGGAGTCGCCGCCGCCGCGTAGGGCGCCGAGAATACCAGGACCACCACATCCTTTGCACAGCAGCCCACCAGTGCAATGACCAGCAACATAGTTACAAATGCAAAGCGGAACGACTGCTCGATCAGCTCGCGGCGTGATTCTTCATTTTTCCCGGATATGGCTTGCGTGATGGTGGGGAACATGGCTCCCACTACCGCCATGGGGAGCATCACCGCCGCCTGGTACATATACTTGGCTGCGCCATAGTACCCCGGCGCCCGGGGGTCCTCCAGCAGCGCTGCCACACACCACAGATCCATATTCTCAACTAGCCGCGTCACCACCACTATGCCCATCAAGGGCAGGCCGAACATTATCAGCGTCCTGGCGGGAAATCCCGCGCGAGGTAGGCCCACTCCGCTCCAGTACCAGGCAACCACCAAGCCCACAAGGGAGGCTGCCATGCTTCCGATGATGGCTCCTTTTACCGACAGTCCCAGTGCCACCAACCCGCAGACTAAGAGGGCCTTGGCCAGCCAGTACCAGGCCATCACAGTGGCGTTATGCCCATACTTCCGTCGGCCGATCAAGACACAGCGGAAGGCCTCGTAGCAGCCGAAGAGGAGAAGGTCACCGGTAAAGAGCCACAGATAGACAGTGAGATCGGCATGGCCCAGAAGTCGGGCTATCAGAGGACTGGTTGCCGCACACGCCAGCGCCACCAGCACACTCCAAAGAGCCTGAACGCGCACCCCCGTGCCGGCCACCCCTTGCCATTTACCCCGAGCCTCCGCCACAAAGCGAACGAGGCCGGTGCCCAACAGAGAATGGCCCACCACTTGCCACCAAACAATCACTGAGGTGACCACAGCCAGAACGCCGTATAGTTCCGGCTCCAGGGCGCGCGCCAGATACACGTGGATAATCAGACCACAGACCATCATCACGGCGTGGGCGATGCCGGTCTTCACTGTGCCTCGCGCGGTGGCCCGACTAGGTTGAGCTTGCCCCGTCATTCCCTGTCCGTCCTAGAAGTTACATATGGCCGAGGTTGCGTAGTCTTTGCACGACCTGAGGTGGCATCTCCTCTGTCAATACCTGCTCGGCAGTGGCCGCCACCACGTTCGTCCAGGTGGTCAGCCCACGCTGCGTCAAGGACAATCTATAGAATGTTCGGCCGGTCACTCACGGGCCGTGCTCCTTGCCGCGAGATCCTTCGCCATCACCAGTACACGAGGGACGAATCACTCGTGCCTGATCCGCCTTCTCTCAATTGCCTCCAGTCCAGCTCGCCGCAGGATCCAGCACGTTGCGGCGGCCCCAGCGGCCCAATCTCTGCGCGTAGTGCCGCCACCAGTACCAACCTCTGACCTTGGCCGCGAATTGCACGAGACTATCGCCGCACCAGACGGGGGTGCGGTGCAGTTCATAGGGATTCGTACGACCGCTGTTCCTGCCGTAAGTCACCCCCAGAAATCCGTACTGGTATCCTGTCTTCACGAGGATTTCACGCATAGCTGAGTGGAAGTAACCATGGGGATAGGCGAACGAGACTACCGGCAAATTCGTCCTGCCTTCGATCGCTCGCTTTGAGGTGAGCAGCTCCTCGGCTACTCTGTCCGCGTCCAGCCCCCTGAGGTCCAGGTGTGACGCGGTATGTGAACCGAACTCCATCCCGGCTGCAGCCATCTCCGCGATCTGCTCCCAATTCATCAGCGGATAGGCAGGGCTCTCACGCCACCAAGCAGTGGTTCTCCCCACATAAGCTGTGGGAACAAAGAATGTGGCGGAAAAGCCACATTGAGTAAGGATGGGGAATGCGTCAGTATAGTTGTCCAACCAACCGTCGTCGAAGGTTAACACCACAAAGCGTCGCCGGTCGCCAACGTCCGAGCCGAAGGCATCCTTAACCGAGACTCCGCGGTGACCGGTCCTCGCCAGCCACTCCATCTGGGCAGCGAACCGGCTCGGCGCAACCGCATAACGCCCCACTCTCGGAGTCTCGGAAATGCTATGATACATCAATACAGTCACTAGGTCGTCGCCACCGCAGGTGATGATCTGGTCTTAGGAATAACAGATGCCAGAGCACTCGTCTTTCTGCATTGTTGGAGCAGGCGAAGGTACGGTGCTGACCGTTGCGCGGTACCACTACATTAGGAGGCTCTTTGTGCGCCGGCGCAGAGCGAGGCCATATAGACGGCCAGCCCCAGTAAACATGTTGATCAGTACCTTCAACGGATGCATGGCTCGAGCAGCCTCGCGATTTACCGGCCGCTGGATAAGGCTGTTTGCTACACCCACCCCGAAAGCATGATGTAGTACGTAACTCAACGACTGGCGCTTCCTGGGCACCTTATGCCACAGCCACACACTGGGGTCGTAGAGTATTTCAAAGCCCGCGCGAAGCGCCCCAGCACAAAACGCGAGTTCCTCGCCATATCGCTTTATGTTCCCCACCGGGCCGATGTCCGTATCGAAGCCCCCGACCTGGTCGAAGACCGCCCGCCGAAATGACATATTACCGCCCGGAATCCAGTCCACAGCGCAGCGGCTGTTGCCCCGGTCGAACGTTCCGGGCAGGATTCCCAAGTGATAAAGTCTCAGGGTCAACCAGGAAGGCCGACCGTTCCACCGCGGCTTGATTCGGCCCCCGACCGCATCAGCCTCCGTTTCGCAATAGGCCGCAACAAGCGCCTCCAGCCACTCCGGCGGCACCCGGCAATCATCGTCCATAAATGCTACAATATCACCGTGAGCCTCTTGAATAGACGTGTTCAATGCGAAGGATTTACCTTGCTGCATCTCCAGGCAATATCTGAGACGCGGCGCAGTCTTTATCTTCTCCTGGACATAGTGGGGAGTTCCGTCTGTGCTGTTGTTGTCCACCACCAGTATTTCGTAGCTGTCATAAGTCTGCGCCAGCAAGTCGTCAACGACCTCACGCAAATCACTGACACGATTATAGGTACAGACCACTACCGACACCATCGGATTCGTCATGGGTTTTCTGCCTGCGGCTTGCCGGGCACCAGTCCGGTTGAGCCGACGGGCCGCGACTCCTCCTCAATTAGCATCTCCTTTGCCTGAGGCCAAAGCATGGCGAAAGCCCCGGTGCCAGGCCATAAGTGCCTTTATGACATAAGGAGTGGCCTTAAGAAATGTCCAGAGCAGCTTCTGATCCCGTGACCACAGGCGCTTGGCTGTCCGCCACCAGCGCACAGCAGGTATCATGGCTGCTAGCAATGCGTGTTTAAGCACAAATGCACCAGGTAAGGCGGATTGGGACCGCCGTGACGCTACAAACGATTCGCCGAGAGCGTATTGATGTTGATAGATTCGATCCCAACTGTCGCGATTATGGTGCAGCACCACGGCGTCGGGTGTCAACAACAGTGTCTCGCCCGCTTGGGTGAGTCTTTGCGTGAAAACGGTGTCTTCGCCGGGGAAGAGATGTTGCGGAAAGCCGCCGTACTTTTGAAAAACGTCTCGCTTAAAGGATAGGTTGCAACTAGGTATGGTAGGTTTTCTTTGAGCTTTGGAGCCAACCATGAACTCGCTAAACTCCAAGATGTATCCAATCGTACCCGGCAAGCTATCAGGATTGGCAATGCCCACTACGCCGCCGATGCCAGCTTCCTGTGGGCATCTTTGATGAAGCGCGGCTAGACGTGCTAACCAGTTTGGCTGGGCCACACAGTCCGCGTCGGTAAATACCATTACCTCACCAGAAGCGTGCTCCACGCCGATATTTCGTGCCCGCCCAGGCAGGGTCTTTTCAGGTAGATGTATCAATTCTACTTGCGGGAATTCCTTCTGGATAATGGCCGGTGTCTGGTCATCAGAGCTGTCCACGACGATAATCTCATCGGCGGGGCGCTGCTGAGCCAATAATGAGGTGAGACATTGCCTGATAGTAGCACTTGAGTTGTACGAGGGAACAACAACTGAGAATCTCATATCCGGCCCCTCGCCCCCCCGCAACAAACTACTTTTGGACTATTACCTTCTCATATAAGTCCACGTACCCGCGAGCGGCGCGGCCCCAGTTGAAGACTTCCCGTACTTTGTGCAGCCCGGCCTGGCCCATTGCCTCCCTACGCTCAGGCGACCGGTACAGCTCTACAATCGCCCGGGCCAGGCTGTCAGGGTCAGCGGGCGGGACAATCAGGGCGACGTCGTCGTCAACCACTTCCTTGAGACCACCCACTGCCGTACTAATTAAGGGCTTGCCCATCGCCATGGCCTCAGCGGCAACGACACCGAAGGCTTCCTCGTGAGAGGGGATAACAAAGGCATCTGCGGCTGCATAATAAGGAGGCAACTCATCATTAGGCAGACGACCTAAGAACCGAACGTGCTCCTGCAAATTGAGGCTTTCTGCTAATTGCTTGAGTTCTTGTTCCAAAGGCCCGTACCCAATAATCACAAAACAGACTTTGGGGCACTCTTTTAGCACTTGCGGCATTGCCTTGATAACGTCCTGCAGCCCCTTGCGGCGGTAGAACTTGCGCACTGTGAGAAGTATGAAATCTGCGCCAAATTCTTCCTTGAGGGGTAAGGGGGCGACATCTGGTTTGAACAATGCAGTGTTAGTGCCATTATAGACTACCGTGACTTTCGCCGGCGAGATTCCCCTATCAATGGCCTGGTTCTGGGTGTAGACACTGTTGGCGGCGAGTGCATCGAGCCGCCGCAAGGTGAACCGGAGCAGCCAATGCAGATAGGCGCGTTGCGGTATGGTGTAGCCCACATCAGGGTTTAGACAAACATCCCGCCCCTGGCCAGTCGCCACAACCGGAACACCCCTGCCCCAACTTGCGACGCACGCTAGGAAACCTGAGGGAATGACCCACTGAGTGTGGATAATGTCTACACCTTGTGATATTTCTTGACGGATCAGTCGCACTACCGACCAGGCAAACTTGACCATGTCATATCTTGGCCACTTGACGTAATCATCGGAGATGCTCTCGGCCCCCCCCACAATGCTGTCACAGGGAAAGGTCCTCACGTCAACACCTGCGCTCTGCAGCCGTTCATAAGGTAGGTCATCCCGGTAAGGACACAGATACCTCGTTCGCCAACCTTGCTGGGCGACAGCACAGGCAATATCGTTGACAAAGCTCTCCGCTTTGTGGGTTACCATAAGAACTGTCTTAGCTATTTGTCGTACGCTCCTGTTCCCTTGCCCGGGAATTTCTCCCGGCCGTCATGAGGATTATTAGCTGGGAACTCAGTGTCTCGACACCGTACCCAAAATCTCATTGCCGTGCTGGTTCACCAGTATCGTTGCCAGTTCTAAGGTAAGTGATGTACCCCTGCGGGTCGGCCAGGAGTCTTGCTTTGATCTGCTCAAGATCGCTGCGGTTTATGTCGCCACGACGGGCGGCCTGCGGATCCCAGAGTCGGTGCACCCACGCGGGGATGGCCTCCCGCACGTGTGACGGCAGCAACGCGCAGGCAATCCGATGCAGCAACTTGCGGTGCGCAGAGCGATCTGGGTGCCACGAGTCAGCGCGGAACCGCTTGTCCTGGCGGACGGCCGCACTCAGGTGGAAGATCATATCGTCATAAATCCCCGCGATTATGTAATGGTCATTGACGGCGTTGGAGCGCAGCAACTTATACCAGGGAAGTTCGTGCGCGTACAATAGGTATCCGTATGCTTCGCATGACTCCTCCGCACGGTCCCGCTGTCTGCGAAAGGCCCTATACTTGCGCTCATCCCTGGGTTGCTCGGCCAGGCTGGGGACTGGTCCATACGTAGTGTAGAATTCGCGAGGGAAGAAAATGCAGGCGGTACAGGGACACAGTTCGTCGTAATCTTCTCTGAGAAGTATGCCCGCCAATACGTAGCCGTCCTCCAGCTTCGTAGCGAGCTCGGTCGCCCAGCCCTTTCGTACCGGGAAAGAGTCTGTGTGGAGAATCGCGACATGTGTTGCGCCATCCTCGACGGCCATCCGCACGAGCTGCGTCAAATAGTGCGAGTGCTCCTCCCCGCCGCGCAGATCGGTCGGCTGACATTCACATATCTTGACCTCGGAGCGTGCCGTTAGCACGTCCCGGAACTGGGGTAGCAGTCGGTTCACCCCAGCATAGATGGTATAAGGTACCTGGGTGTTCTCCGCGATCTGATTAAGATGAAGATCCAGCAACGCGCCTCCATCTTCCGCAACCAAGTAGACAACAGCAATGGCTAGTTGCATGACCGGTCAGGTCTCCCCGCTTCCCGAGCCCGCGCATACAAATCAAATCCGGGACTGTTGGCGTCATAGGCAACATCGCGCAGCCAAACGGGCTCGTCCTTGTCCACATCACGCGTCAGGCGCACTCCCTCCGACAGGCAAATCGGCAGCGCTTCGTCTTGCCACGAGGCTCCGCAGTTCTCGATCATGCCGTAGCAAGCATGGCCACCCATCCCATCGAGTTCCTCGCCCTTCTTCAGATCGCGCTTCGCATACGCGTAAACATTAGTACGAAAGCCGCACTTGGGCTCCAGTAACATTTTGCCGTCCAAGAAAGCCTCGGCAATAGAGGCCATTGACTCGACATGGCAAAGGTGATACGGGCGGTAGAATACGTAAAAAGGCCCCGGGCCCATCTTGTAGTAGGCTAGCATTTGCTGCTGGTAAGGGTTGTCACAGTATCCAATGGCAAATACGCCACCGTTGGGCTCAGCGCCGAGAATGTAGTCAACGACGCCTTCACTGCCGTCCCACATGCTCTCAAGATCAAACAGCGTCAGAGCATCACTGACATGCTCGGCGCGGGGTCCGTGCATGCCGGGGACATCTGTGTGCAGCCCCAGAGCATTGGCCAGCAAAGCCATTTCAACACACAGTTTCGTCCCGTCTGTGTACGCGCTGCACATCTTGTAGTCCAAGTTCCGCTTGTCGGCCTCAGAAGCGATGTTGGTGGGGTTCGCGTCACGGTTGAGAAACCCTTTGATGTTTCCCGCCATTACCAGTTCGAAGCCCCACAGCGTCAATTCGTCTGCCAGATGCTTGATTACCCCATACTGGTCGCCGTCACAGCTGCTACACACCACCCCATTGTCACGAGCAAGCTTCACAAAATAGGGCCCGAAAGTGAGGTCAATTTCGGCATTCATCAGTACGGCTGACTTGCCGACCTCCAACGCGGCAATGACGAAGCCTGCCCCCTCCACAATGGCGTTTGAGGACTCCACTAGCACGTCCACGGCCTCGCACGTAGCGACCAGCAAGCCATCAGCGCAGATAGCCAAGAGGCCTTCGCTGATTGCATCGTGCATCTCGGCCGCCGATGTTACCACGCGGTGGGGCCGGCCCAGCGTCTCCGCGCAGGCAACAGCCCTATCAATCAGTATGTCAGCCAGAGCGACGCACTCCATCCCGGGTGTGATCCCACACTGGTACGTCAGCCCCTTCCCCATCGATCCTGCGCCCACAATGCCAACGCGGATCGGTTTAGCCAGCGAGGCAAGGCGCTCAAGCATCAGCAAGCCTCCTCAGAACTAGAATCTTAGAACAAATGCTTTCAACGTGTACTGTGGCCCTCACTTCCGTCACTGAAGCTGCTCGGCTTCGGAGTCAGGGACATTATAGGGACGCTATCTGGCCTTTGTCAAGCGAAACTTGCTATGGATGACACACTCTGGATATGCATTGGCAAGCGTATTTCAGGCCACCTTTACAGCCTCAGATGATAGGCTGCCAAGCGAGTCATTTGTGTGTAGCTTACCAACTTTGTGAACAACCTCTAAGGCTGCCGCCATTTCCAAAACGAAAGCCCATGCTTAGTCGTGGTGCCACACGGGCTGAAATAGCCCCTTGGCTAACAATACAGTCTCGAGTGACAGACTGCTCAGCCTGGGCCTTATTGCTATGAGTTTGTTGCGAGTATATCATAGAATAGGACTTTATGTCAACACCTCTATGAGACGACTTGTCAAAGGGTTTAGCCCACCGCCCGCCTGCAGGCATTCTTCTCATTACCCTATCATTGCCAAGCGGTGCCCAAGTTAACATCGGAGTGCGCTGTCGCCTCCTCTTGTTTTATTGATGTGAACATATTATACTATATAGTTACGATGGTGAACACCCAGCCCCAGGCATTTGGAGAGTCCTGGATTGACGACAGTCTGGGGACATAACTGCATATGCTATTCAACTCCGTAGAGTTCGCAATTTTCTTCGTCGTTGTTTTCTGTCTCTATCACTGTTTGTCACGGCGCGCCCAGAATGTATTCTTGCTGGCAGCTTCTTACTTCTTCTATGGCTGCTGGGACTGGCGCTTCCTCAGCCTTATCATGATTTCTACCCTCGTGGACTATACCGTCAGTCTTCGCATGGCAAATGCGGACCGCCTGCGCCGGAAGGGGCTCCTCCTCATAAGTGTCTGCACCAATCTGGGGATATTGGGGTTCTTTAAGTATTGCAACTTCTTCGTCGGTTCTGCTGAGGCCGTGCTCAGCGCGCTTGGCCTCCACCTCCACACGGCCACTCTTAGTATCATCCTGCCGGTTGGCATTAGCTTTTACACCTTCCAGACGATGGCGTACACCATTGACGTATACCGAGGCCGCGTGAAGCCAACCCGAGACCTGGTGACATTTGCTGTATACGTCTCCTTCTTCCCCCAACTAGTGGCCGGCCCGATCGAACGCCCCCAGAATCTGCTGCCTCAGTTGTCCCGTAAGCGGCGTGTCACTGCGGAAGATTTGGCTTCCGGGACGGTGCTCATCCTTATTGGACTAGTCCGCAAGGTGGCCATCGCTGATGCGGTAGCAGGGATTGTGGATGAGGGCTTCGCCAACCCTAGTGCTATGGGCAGCTTTGCACTGGTCTGTGCCGTATTTCTGTTCGGGCTGCAGATCTACTGCGATTTTGCTGGCTACTCGGATATTGCTCGGGGGACTAGCCGCTTGTTGGGCATCAAGTTGATGGAGAATTTCAACCACCCGTATTTCGCCACTAACCCCACCGTATTCTGGCGACGCTGGCACATTTCGCTGTCTACCTGGCTTCGCGATTACCTCTACATTCCACTAGGCGGCAATCGCGGGTCGCAGTGGTTCGTTTATCGCAATATTATGCTCACCATGCTGTTAGGCGGGCTGTGGCATGGCGCCGCCTGGGGCTTCGTGATCTGGGGTGGCATACACGGAGTTGTATTGGTCGTTCACAAGTTCCTATTACGGGGCACAAAAGCTCCTGACCGGCCGTCTTTGCACGGTCTGGCAGATTATTTGCGCGTGGCATTTTCCTGGGCCGTTACTATGCTTGTGGTCTTCGCGGCATGGATATTCTTCCGCGCTCCCGACTTTGGCAGCGCAGTAAACGTATTGTCTGGCATTACGGCGTTCCGGGGAGCTGCGCCGACTCTTTCCTTGCTTAAGACCCCACTGGGCTTCACGGCCCTGGTGTTGTTGATTGACGTGCCGCAGTATTTGACTCGCGACCACACCGCTTTGCTTCGACTTCACTGGGTCGCGCAAGGCGTCGCGTGTGCGGGGCTAGTGATCGCACTGGTACTACTGAGGGTGGGAGAAAGTGTTCCGTTCATCTATTTTCAGTTTTGATTCACTGCAGATCAAGGCGACAGTTCCTAAGGCACTGCTCGTGGCTGTGAGTGTGCTGGTGCTCCTCGATTTTGCAGTAGCCCGCAGGGAGTGGATCTGGGCTTTTGTTCCCAGATCGCCGAGCGGGGTCTTTGATGTGCTGGAAGACAACGTAGTAGTGCCTGCTCAGGATCCATCAATCGTTCTCTTTGGTAGCAGCCGAGTACGGGATGCTGTCGCCCCTAGGTTGCTCGAAGAAGAGCTGGGGCTTCGGGAAGGGTCGGTTCTCAACCTGGCTATGACAGCGGGGAACCCATTCGACAGTCTGGTCTTCTACCGCCGCCACCGGGACAAGCTGTCCGGGGCTCGCCTCATCATCATTGGAGTCGAGTTTTGGGATTTCAACGCGCATGGGATTAGCGAGCGAGATCGGCGTTTTGCCAATCTGGCGGACCGGTTGCAACTCTTTGATCGGAAGAAGACCCCGGCTCTCCTGGTGGGCTGGCTCTGGCGGACCTGGGATGCCAAAGCAGTAATAAGCCGGTTTATTGACATTGAGACTCGGTGGCTACTCGGTGAAAGGGACATTATGCAACAAATGCGCGAACCGCCAATAGAGGAGGACGGGCGCGTCGAGTGGCGCACGGATGAACCCGCAACCGCGACAGCCGAAGAACCGCTTACCGCTGTCGCAGACCGAGCACTCAGTAACTACTCCGCAGGATATGGGCGCCGGCGGCAGGTTCAGCACTTGGTAGACCTCGCGCATGAGGATGGCGTACCCGTTTTGGTAGTCCTCTTCCCGATGAGAACTGAGTTTGCGGAGTACGTCCGAGCCGCCTATCCCCATGCATACGCACACTTCCACCAACAGCTCAGGTCTATCAAGGGCGCTCGGATCAGGATCTATGAGACAGAGCGCGATGCACACCTTCCCCAAGAATGCTTCGACGACTACGGACACGTCAACAAACGCGGCTCCGAGTTAATGACCAGCGAAGTAGCAGTCTTGCTGCGCGACTGGTATCCTGAGCTCTTTTCCCGCGGGATTCGGGACACTGGGGCATAATTGGCAGGAGACCTGGGTATGGGATAGCGCTTACTCGGGTCTGCTGCAGGCAGACTGCTAAGACCCCTTGCTAAACTAGCACTAGCCATCGCTGTATTCTGCGTAGTGGGCTTCATCGTAGTGTGGTTATCTGCGCAGGTTGTAGCGACATCGGTTGAGCACGCGATAGGCTGGCTGCTTGGGTGGTCAGGTATTCCCCAGGGCCGACATCCTAGCGTGATCCCTTCCCTCGCAATGTGGGTGATAGTAGTGCATCCGGGAACAGCGAGTGGAGCTTTGGCGGCTTCGCTTATCGCACCAGGTCCTGGAAAGTGGCGGATGCTGGTGCCAATTGTGGTGTTGTCTCAGTTGTTCGCAGAGAATACTCATATTGCGTGTATCTTAGAAAGCTTGCCAGGTCCCGACGCTGGGCATTTGGATGGGACAATGGCATATGCTGGCGCCCACCTGCTTCTGGCCATCTCGGCGGCGGCAGCCAGGCCCGCAGCGGCTCTGGCGGCATGGTTGGGGATGTTGCTGGGGACTGCCTTATGACCTAGTCATAAGGCAGAAACCGAGGCGGCCATTGCTCGTGGTGGTAAAGCGGCCGACTTTTGCACACAAATACCATACGGTCTGCGGCCTTCTTGGTGTTGCCAAGCCACCCGGTAGTCCCATCCTTCTACATACCCCTGACCTCCGCAGGGTCGGGATAGAGGCGATCCTGGCGGCGGGGAAAGATGTCGAAGAAGACATTGTAGTTGCGGTGGTGCCCGATTTCGCAGGATGCCCCTGTAGCATTCTGCACCCGCCCCTGGAAAGTGACTTCTCGCTGCTGGTAGGGGCGGTAGTCGGCCCACAAAGCCGCTGCCCCGTTGATTGTTGCAACCCGGCGAGCCCATCTGCGTATACGCTTGCAGGTCAGAAGTAGTGCCGCCCAGCGGAGCCGCGGCCGTGCTGAAGGGAGGCCGGTGCCGGTCTCCTCGCCGATTTCGGCCCTCTGCAGCGCCTCGACGATATCCGGGTCCGTAAGCTTGAAGCACACGCCGTTGGGGCCCAGGTAGTACTGCTGGTCCAGTGCTGAGCGTTTGGCGCCAATGCGCTCGGCCAGCCGCTCCATGGCGATGATGAACCGCGGGCTGGGACAGAGGGTGTATCCCTGGGGGCCTTCGTACCGGCAAAGTTGCTCCCATATCCCGAACATCGTCATGAGCACCACTGGCTCGGTGCTGAAGCCCGGCTCCGGGACAGCGAAGGTGACGTCATCGCGCCAGTTGATTTTCAGGCCAGTTGTGTTGATCTTGGGCTTCTGGCAGCCTTCGGGCACGTTGATGTCGATCTCCCAGGCCAAGTAGGGCTCCTTGCTCCTCGTCGCGACACGGTCCGCGATCTCTATGAACCGCCCGACCGGGATCACGATACTCCAGTTTCCAGGCGCAAAGAAGTGCGGGGGATCGATCATCAGCATATCATCGTTGAGATACACCTTGGGCTTCTCGCCCGACGAAGACGTGCTTTTCGTGCTGGAGCTGCTGCGGGTGTCTGTGGAACTCTCGCCCTTGACCGCTGCCTGGTCTGCAGTTGCCATGACGGCGATAGTCGGCTGCATCAGAAGTGGTCCCACGTACTGCACGTCGCCCATCCAGTCGGCTGGCGTCTCGAATTCCGGGTTGACCGAGACGGTCAGATGCCAGCTCTTGCCCTCCAGTGGCAGGGTGGTATATTCGGGCAGCGTGATTTTCAAAGAGGTGTCGCTGAGCCTGGTCACATATAGGTCTGATGGCACACTGTAATAAGTAATCGGTGCATCAGGACACGTGAAGGAGATGTTTGACATATTCCGGTTATACGACCCGCCGGCCGACAGCTTCAAGCCCACCATGTTGCCCTGGTAGGTCGCGTAGCTGCTGCCGCTGTTGGTAGCCAGCAGGAAACGCTCCCACACATCCCAGGTGTCGTGTACCGACGGCCAGAGCCCGGTGATTTCAGTACGTATCCAAGGATCTTCGAGCGTCTTGAAGCCGATTGCGTAGATATCGGCCGAGGCGTTGAGCGAGGCCTCGGCAGAGGGTACGGACCCGCCGTCTGTAAGAGGCTGGCCACCGTTGCAGGTCGCCTTCACGGTCAGGTAGGCGTCGATGTGATAATGGTGGCCAGGCTTGAAGGTCAACACCTGGTCCTGCCAGTGAAAGCCTTCGGTATTAGCGCTGTACGGGATGACATATTGCCCGGACACCGCGGATTCGATCATGATATCAACAGAGTCTTGACCAGCGTTGTCTTCAGTCACATCGGTGATCTTCACGCCCACGTAGGCTGTTGCATCGGCTCCGCCTGCTGTGGGGTCATCGCAGTGTGTCAGGGGCTGTCCAGGGCTGAAGTTGTATTTCAACATCAGTGTGGCTTCGCGTTCGGTGTCACCGGTGTACTCGTAATTCCAGCGCACGTACGGCCGGGCGCCACCCCATGCAGAGAGCCGCTGACCGCCGCACGTCGCGGAGACACTTGCGGCGAGTTCGCCCGTTTCGGCGTTTGCGGTGGGCGTGGGAACGCTCACACACCCCGTCGTATCGTATCCGGCGTAATCGTATGGCTCTGACCGTGTCGCGGCTTCCGAAGCCCGTACCTCGGATGAAAGGCAAACACATATGGCAAACAGAAGACACAAATACAGATAGGACCAACTTCGCATCAGCAATCGCCTCCGCACCAGAGCTACATATCGGACATCTCCCGGATAGTTACTCGTTGCATCGAGTATTCTCTGCTCGCCGCACTAATTCCTCTCTCTGCTGATCGTTTGTGTAGGGAAACCACAGATTTGAGCAGCACCGGTAGTCATTTCAGCCGGGATTATGCATACCGTTTACTACTACTGCCACCATTATCCGTGTGCCCGAGCAATTCAGCTCAGTCTGAGGCGTTTATCTACAAAGTGTGAATTTGCCGCCCTCGTCGGCTGAGGGCAACGTCATTGTCCAGCCGGTCCCACTCTCGTCGGCTGACATTACCAGGAAATCTGCACCAACTGACTCGATGGACATATTGTGCGCTCTTTCAGCGGGAAGTTCTCACGCTTCATTAACCCCAGCATATCGTCGTGAACCGCACCGGTGATGTTGGGGAACTGGGTTGAGAGCCGGCTGACCGACGCTGCTTCGCGCTTGACCGTTTCAGCACGCCGCGCAGGACGCCGTCGTCCCAGACGACGTCACTGAGCTCCGCACCAGCGCTCTGGTGGAAGCTGGTTCCTACCGGCCACGGATGCGGGCGCATCTTGCGGAAGGCGATGAGCTTGACGGCTGGGCCGAAAAAGGCCACGTCAAGCGATCCGGGCTGGCGTGTAGCGATGAGCGTCTTGGTGTCCCCGGGGTGACGATAGCCGTGGGGATTCTCCCAGAGAGTGGGGACCTCGCCCAGGAAGTGTCCCGCCCAGAGTTCGTAAGACCAGTAGGTCTGCACCGGGTCGAGGCCCAGGCGTTCCAGAGGCAGCTCAAAGCGGGTTATAAACTCGCCGGCTTCCTCGGTTGGGGGCGGACCATCGTAGTTGAATAGCGCCACCAAGTCCCACTCATCCCAATCCGTCGCGACTGCCAGGTGCCAGACGTGTGATACCTCTCCTGTAGGCCTTTCGCCGCTGTCGCTCTGGTTATCGGTGAACAGCGCCTCGTATGCCACGGTGGAGATGCTGACGGCGTCGAATAGGTCCACTGGGCGCGCCGCCACCCCCAACGGGGGCAGCGTTGCCAACAGCACCTGCCAGCGGTCTTTGGGCAGCATGGTCAGATCATCGCCGACGTCCGCTTGCCCACCACACATGAAGGTAGCAGTAGCCCGGGCGCGAGCCTCTTCGAGCGTGACGGGCAGGCCGACGCACAGAGACGAGGGTTGTATAATTCCCCAGCACCCTTGTTTGAACAGGTGCCCGGCCAAGCTCGCCCCATAATTGCTGCGCATTTCTCGCCAGCTCACCAGCCCGGTGTTGCCGGTGTCATAGCAGGCGTAGAGCAGGGAGCAAGCACCCGTGCCGGGTAGTTCCGGGCCGCTGGTGTTGAGAACTAGGGCGTCAGGGGCAGCAACCTTCATTTCTTCCAGGAAGCTCCTGAACCCCGCGCGAGTGGCCTCGGTACCCCAGCCGGCTACCATGCGCCGGTCGTGCCGCACCCGGGCAGCCTCCGCCTGCGTCACACTGGTGAAATCGGCCTTGAGGTACTGCACACCCCGCTCAGCCAGCGACCGCATGTTGCTGTGCAGCCACTTTCGGGCTTCGGGGTGGGTCAGGTCGAGTGCATAGACCTTGCCGTACGGCTGCTAGGTCCACGTCGGCATAACCGGGTACGGATGCTCGTCCGCACTGCCCAGCAACCATTCGGGGTGCTCCCGGGCCATTGGATCGTGCTCACTGACCGAGAAAGCGCCGGTCCACGCGCCAAGTTTCAGCCTGAGCGCCTGTGGCGAACGGTCAAGTACGAGGAAGTCTACCTGCACGACTACCAGACACCACGGGAAGCGCGCCAGGGGTTGTCGAGGCACTTTGAGTTCTACAATCACCACCGCCTGCATCAGGCCCTGGACTACTGCACGCCCGGGGAGGTCTATTCTGGCTCGCTGGGCGCGTCTGCCCCCTCGGGAGGCAACGGTGGGCACAGCAACCAACCCGCTCAAGCCCAAGCCAGGATACCAATATGCATCCTAAAAAAGGCACTATGCCTGTCTTGACAACGGGGTCCATCTATCTCTGCCCTTGTGGCCTTCGCCTTCTCTGGCTTATACATCGGCACCCGCACCAGTGCAGAGCGGTTCCTTCGCGCCCAGGAAATGTAGACCGGAGCCTCATAGCCGGGCACAAGCCGCTTGTACGAATTCACCCATTGCGCTACCACCGCGCATATCTCGCGCGCATAAGTGAGCAGACCCGCAATGTAGGACTTGGCCGCGGGCGAGAGGCAGTACTCATCCTCGGGGTCGAAGAAGGCGTTTTGGTCTTCCTTGAATAGGGACTGATGTGTGTGCATCCCACTGCCGTTCTCGCCGAAGATGGGCTTAGGCATAAACGTGGCATAAACACCGTGCTTCATCGCGATTTCTTTCACCACCAGCCGGTAAGTCATCGCCGCATCCGCCATGCTGAGCGCGTCCATGTACCGCAAGTCAATCTCGTGTTGGCTGGGAGCTACCTCGTGGTGACTATACTCCACGCCAATACCCATGCTTTCCAGAGTCAGAATAGTATCGCGTCGCAGGTCGCTGGCTACGTCCCGGGGAGTGAGGTCAAAATAGCCCCCGGCGTCCAAGGTCGCCGGGCTTCCCTCAGACTCCCTAAAGTAGAAGTACTCCAGCTCTGGCCCAACGTAAAACGTGTACCCAGACCCGCAGCCTTCTTCAGATTGCGCTTCAGCGCCCAACGGGGGTCACCTTCGTAGGGTGTCCCGTCGGGCTCCAATATGTCGCAGAACATCCGCGCCACGCCTCCGCCCTCGCTCGGACGCCAGGGCAGAATGGCAAAGGTCTTGGGATCCGGCTTGGCGACCATATCACTCTCGTCAATCCGCGCATACCCTTGGATTGATGAACCATCGAATCCCATCCCCTCGTCGAAAGCGGTCTCCAACTGTTCGGCTGTGATGGCGAAACTCTTCAAGAAGCCTAGAATATCTGTGAACCACAGCCGCACGAACTTCACCTTCTTGTCGTGAACGATTCCTAATACTTCTTCTTTGAGCTCATCGGTCATATTTGCCATCTCCTGGTTTGGGTTGACAATCTTGCGTATTCTATCGCAAGCCGCTGAACCCTTGGGGGCTCGTAACATTGCCGTCCAACTCAAAGAATACGGAACCGACCTCAGCGAGCGACAGGTACGCTATCACTTGCAGACCATGGACGAGCGGGGGCTAACTAGAAGCGTTGGGCAGTCCGGCCGTCTCTTGACCAGCCGGGGACGGGAAGAACTCGACAATGCCCAAGTCTCTTACAAAGTCGGGTTCGTTGCCGCCAAGATGGAGCAATTGGCCTACGCAGCGACCTTCGATGTCAACACCGGTGGCGGGGAAGTGATCCTGAATGTGTCCTTCGTGCCCGCGGATGATTTGGGGGGAGCGCTGGAGGCCATGCGGCCGGTCATAGCGGCCGGCCTATGCGTCAGTGACCGGATCCTGCTGGTCGAGGAGGGGAAGCAGTTGGGCGAAATGGTGCCCCCAGGTATGATTGCCATCGGTACTGTATGCGGTGTGACCTTAAATGGCATTCTCCTGCACCACTACATTCCCGTGGAATCCAAGTTCGGAGGTCTGCTGGAGATGCGCGGGGGCAAACCGTTCCGATTCACCGAACTTGTCAGCTATGCCGGCACCTCCATCAACCCTCTAGAGATATTCATCACCGGCCGGCTCACTTCCGCCTATGAAGCAGCCCTAACCGGGCATGGAATGGTCGGAGCTGGATTTCGCGAGCTCCCCGCAATCGCACTGCCCGGAGCCCTGCAACTCATAGATAGAATCGAGGAGTTTGGACTGGGCGGAGTGCTGAGTATAGGCCGTCCAGGCCAACCGCTGTTGGATCTGCCAGTGGGGCTGGAGCGAGCCGGCTTGGTGGTTGTTGGAGGGCTACCCCCTCTGGCTGCGGCCGCCGAGCACGGCATAGAGGTGGTCAACAAGGCTACGTCCACAACTTGCGACTTTGCCCGCCTACGCCCTATTGGCGAATGGTAGCTGCCCCGGATTAGGAGGCGGCAACATTGGCCCCGCTGGCTTGCCTGGTTCGTCGTGCCCCGTTGATACCTGATTATGCTGGTTATTCCCACTCAATAGTAGCCGGGGGCTTGGAGGTAATGTCGTACAATACGCGGTTGACTCCCCGCACCTCATTGACTATCCGACTGGAGATGCGCGCTAATACCTCGTGAGGTATGCGGGCCCAGTCGGCAGTCATAAAATCATCAGTGGAGACGGCGCGAATCACTACGGGATGGGCATAGGTGCGTTCGTCGCCCATGACCCCAACTGATTCTATTCCGACAAACACGGCAAAGCTCTGCGCTATTTCATCTGTTAGCCCGGCGCGCTCCAGTTCTTCGTGCATGATGGCATCAGCACCACAAACCATCGCCAACCGCTCTGGGGTGACTTCTCCTATGATCCTGACTGCTAAGCCAGGGCCAGGAAAGGGCTGGCGCTGCACGATTTCTCGGGGAAGGCCAAGCTCTAGACCGATGCGGCGGACTTCATCCTTGAACAGCCGCCGCAGTGGTTCGATATTCTCATATTTCATGTCAGCGGGAAGCCCGCCGACGTTGTGGTGAGTCTTTATCCTATCTGTGCCCCCTCCCCCACTTTCTATGACATCCGGGTACAAGGTGCCGTGAGCGATATACTTAAACTCCCCCAATTGTGCCGACTCTGCCTCAAAGGTCCGGATGAAAGTCTCCCCGATGATGCGGCGCTTCTCTTCGGGGTCAGTGATGCCCTCAAGCGCCTGGAGGAACCGCTCGGCGGCGTTAATGGCGACAAACCGACCGCCCAGTAGCTCGCGGAACAGAGCCGTCACCTGTTCAGCCTCACCCGTGCGCAGCAGACCGTGGTCAATGAACATGCCGGTGAGTTGGTCGCCGATGGCCAGGCCCAAGAGCGCGGCGGTTACCGCCGAGTCAACCCCTCCAGATATGCCGCATAGGACCCGATCCTTGCCAACTCGCTGGCGTAACTCGCTTACCGTCTCCTCGATAAAGGCCTGGGCCTGCCATGTGCCCGTGCAACCGCAGGCTTTGTACAAGAAATTATGGAGTATCTGTGGGCCGCAGGGAGTATGTTGAACCTCGGGATGAAACTGCACTCCGTACAGATGACGTTTGGTGTCGGCCATAGCCGCGACCGGGGTATTCTGGCTTGTGGCCAGGATCTCGAAGCCGGGGTGCACCTGGGTGACGTGATCTCCGTGACTCATCCACGTCTGGCAGCCGGTGGCAACGTTCGCCAGGAGTAAATCAGGCTCGAGCACCTCGATGGGCGTACGTCCATACTCCCTCTGACTGCCCGGGCTTACCGTTCCTCCGAGCACATGAGCCATCAGTTGATGGCCGTAGCAAATCCCCAGAATAGGGATGCCCGCGTCAAAGATGGCCGGATCAATGCTGGGTGCACCCTCCTGGTAGACACTGCTGGGCCCCCCCGAGAAGATAAGGCCCTTGAGTCCCTCCCCCACCATCTCTCTGACTGGCGTACTAGCCGGTCGTATGTCCGCATAGACGTGCTGCTCGCGCACCTTACGTACAATCAACTGTACGTATTGAGCGCCGAAATCCAGAACAATAATCTTTTCTTCGCTAGCTACGCTCATTGCTGGTGCTCCCACCTATAGTCGCACCGTCACCCCCCTTTGGTCCAACTGCTGCTTTATCTCGGCCACCCTGTAGCTGCGGAAATGGAAGATGCTGGCCGCCAGCACAGCATCGGCTTCTCCTTCTACGAGAGCCTCTCTCATGTGCTCCACATTTCCCGCCCCGCCCGAGGCAATAACAGGCACAGATACGGCCTCGGAGATGCGCCGCAGAAGCTCGATGTCGTAGCCGGCACGTGCCCCGTCAGCGTCCATTGAGGTAACCAGAAGCTCTCCCGCACCTCGTTGGACGACCTCGGTCGCCCACTCTATCGCGTCAACGTCGGCGGGCTCGTGTCCGCCGTGGGTCCAGACGCGCCACTCTATCTGGGCGTCCGGCGCTGGTCCCAGATAGTCGTCGTCACGGTCAGCACGGGGAACTCTCTTGGCGTCAATGGCAACCACGATGCACTGACTACCGAAACGCCCGGCGGCCTGGTTAACCAGATCGGGAGTCAGCACACCTGCCGTCATGATTGACACTTTGTCAGCCCCGGCAATTAGCACCTGACGGATGTCGTTGATACTGCGTATGCCTCCACCCACAGTAAAGGGTATGAAGATGGTCTCGGCGACGCGGCTGACAATGTCGAGCATAATCGGGCGGTGCTCCACGGAGGCAGTTATGTCGAGAAAGACCAGCTCATCCGCGCCCTGCCGGTCGTACTCGGCGGCCTGCTCTACCGGGTCACCGGCATCGGTATGATCAACGTACTTGACTCCCTTGACTACCCGGCCCTTAGCCACATCGAGGCAAGGAATGATCCGCTTGGCTAGCATCTGGTCCCCTCCGCCAGCTGTCTGAAGTTATCGAGCAAGCGCAAGCCAGCAGCCTGGCTTTTTTCGGGATGGAACTGGCAAGCAAAGATATTGTTCCGGTGAATCGCCGAGCAAAAGTCGTACCCGTACTCGGTCGTCGTGGCGACGACGTTCTCATCAACCGGCTCGACATAGTACGAATGTACAAAGTAGAACCAGCTGCCGTCCGCGATGCCATCCAAGTAGGGTGCCGTCCGCTTAATCTGGACCTGATTCCAGCCGATGTGGGGGATCTTCAAGTCGTGCTTGAAGCGTACCACTCGGCCGGGAATCACACCCAACCCCCTCTCGCTGCCCTCTTCTGACCCTTCGAAAAGTACCTGCAGGCCCAGGCAGATACCGAGGAAAGGCTTACCCTGGTGGACGACCTCGCGCAGAGGGTCAAGCAGCCTCCGGTCGCGCAGGGCCCGCATACAGTCATCGAAGGCACCTACCCCAGGTAGGACTACTCCAGCCGCCTCCTTTAGCACGGTAGGGTCAGAAGTTGTCTGCACCTGGCAGCCAACGTACCGGAACGCCTTGTCCACGCTGCCTAGATTGCCCATACCGTAGTCCACAAGTGCCAGCAAGGAACTCACCTCGTCGCAACTGATTATATGAACTGCTGCTGTCGATGCTCTCGCCTAGCGATCTCGCAAGCCACGAAACAGGTCCTGATCATATGCTTCTCGCACAGACTTTAGTTTCCCTTCCATGCTAGAGATTTAGTAATGCCATCGGACATCGACTCACCGTGTTGCCCAGTGCAACCCATCCCCAAAGTTCGGATTTTGACCCCTCGCTCAGTCTGCAGCTGCTTTACGAAGGCCGGCTCAGAGTGGCTGAGAATCCTGCTACGACGCCAAAAAGCCGCCCTCCGATCCTTCGAAGGACGGCTCGAGATTCTGGTGGCTCCCCAATGCGGATGACTGTGGGAACTTTTTCGCGCGGTTTACATTTTGCCCAGAAAGCTTGAAACGACGGGAAAAACGCGACCTTGAGGAACCTCAAGAACGGGATTACAGGCATCCTCCTGCGCTTGCATGTGAGTTTCGGGAGCTTTTAGAGGCCGGGGTGGTTAACAGCCGAGCCGAAATCGCTGAACGCTACAAGATAAGTAGGGCGCGAGTAACACAGGTTATGGAATTACTCCGTTTACCTCCTGAAATCCAGGACTACGTTATGGCCCTTACTCCTCGCCAGAAACGGCTCTACTCCGGGCGGCGGCTGAGGGATATCGTTGCTCTACCGGCCGAATCGGCTCAGTTCAAGGGTTTTGAAGAGTTGCGGAGTCGGGTGTCAGGACCATGACGTCGCC
>JALGTU010000130.1 GCA_029821195.1 Candidatus Zipacnadia bacterium | reverse complement strand
CATTGACGCTACTCACTTACAGGCTAAAGCGGACCTGTTTCGGTTGCCGGCAGCGCCGCCGGACACGCCATCTGCACAGGCGCCGGGCTCGCCCGATCCCGATGCCCGCTTCGGGCGCAAAAGCAAAAACAAAAGCTTCTATGGCTACAAAGAGCACATTGCGATAGATGCCGATAGCGAGCTGATCACGGCGGTTGAAGTCACGGCGGGGAACGTGGCTGACAGCGAGGAGTTTATTGGCTTGGTTGACCCCCACACCCGGGAGGTGACAGCCGACAAAGGCTACGATACCAACGCTAACCACCAAAAACTCAAAGCGCAGGGCCAACGCTCTAGTATTATCATCAAAAAGAATCGCATTGCTCCGCAAGTCATCGGCCAGGCTAATCCCCAAAGCCAACGCGAACGTCCCAACATCGAACGCAAATTCGCTGAGCAGAAGAACTATCACGGAATGGGCCACGCCCGCTATTGGGGCCTGGCCAGAGTTACCATCCAGGTGTTGCTAACCTGTATCGTGGTCAACTGCAAGTGGAGGCTCAAGCTCCTCAACGCGGTGCCGAAGCTCCCCCAGGGAGCACTCTGCCCGGCTGGCGACAGTGGGGGCTGATAGAGAAGGGGAGGCGACCTGAAAGCCGCAAAATCGAAGGCAGGTGCACGGTTTCCTCTCCGCGCTTGCGCAGATCGCACAGTGAATTTCACAACTGAATAACCAACATCACAACTCTGGCTTCAACAAAATCGAAGCCCACAAACCTCTACTCCTACCTGACTACCTTTAGCAACAGTCTCCATCAATTGGGCTATAATGTTAAGCAAAGGGCTGTGCCAATATAACCAATTCTTCGCAATTTGCCGGGCGGATAACGAGGTTGGCTTGCAGCCAGGAACGGGTGCGCCCAAGGACTGCCCTCCCCCTGCCTCATATCAGGCATCGGGCAGTAGCTTGCGACAGGCAAGGCAACGACACGTTACCCCCCCCGCTCTCTTCAACTCGGGTAGCACCTGCTCGATGGTATCGGCGATCTGCTGCGCTGCTGGCAGTTGCCCAGACGGCATAGAGCGGAAGGGGCTGGCGCAGTTCCAATCCGCGTGCGGGTTACAGATAGTGGGACGGCGCCCGCAAACTACGAAGCAGGCTCGATCTTTACGGCGCAGACCTTAAACTCAGGGATTTTGGCTACGGGGTCGAGCGCCGCGATCGTCAGCCGGTTGGCGGGCGCCTCGCGGTAGTGGAAAGCCAGGAAGACCGCCCCTGGAGCCACGCGGTCGGTCACCCGGGCGTTGATCTCGATCTGGCCGCGCCGGGAGCTGACCCGCACCGGCTCGCCGTCAGCGATGCCCAGGCGTTGCGCGTCCTGGGGATTGATCTCAATCGCCCCCACCGATACCAGGGCGCCCAGCACCTCGGAGCGTCGCGACATTGTCCCGGTATGGAAGTGCTGAAGAATTCTCCCCGTGGAGAGCACAAGGGGGTAGTCGTCATCGGGAAGTTCCTGGGGCGGGATGAATTCCACCGACGCAAACTTGCCCAGGCCTCGCGTGAATTTGCCCACATGCAGGATCGGCGTTCCGGGGTGATCTCGATCCGGGCAGGGCCACTGCAGGGGGCCTTGCTCAAGACGGTCGTAGGTGATCCCACCGTACGACGGGGTGAGTGAGGCGATTTCGTCCTGGATGGCGACCGCGCCGGAGTAGGACATCTCATAGCCCATGCGCCGCGCCAGCTCGCAGATGATCTGCCAGTCCCCCCGCGCCTCGCCGGGCGGCTCAAGCGCCTGGCGCACCCGCTGCACACGCCGCTCGGTATTGGTGAAGGTGCCCTCCTTCTCGGCGAATAGAGTGGCCGGCAGGACGACGTCGGCCAGTTGCGCGGTCTCGGTGAGGAAGATGTCCTGGACGATGAGAAGATCCAATGATCTCAAGGCCTTTTCCACGTGAGTCTGGTCGGGGTCGCTGAGCATGGGATTCTCGCCCATGACGTAGAGCGCCTTGAGTTCGCGGTCGGCTGCGGCATTGATCATCTCTACCACGGTGAGGCCCGGTCCGGCGGGCAACGATACGCCCCACGCCCCCTCAAACTTCGCCCGCACCTCATCATCGTCCACTTTCTGATACCCGGGGAAAACGTTGGGCAGTGCGCCCAGGTCACACGCTCCCTGCACGTTATTCTGACCCCGCAGCGGATTCACACCTGCACCACGTTTGCCCAGATTCCCCGTGAGCAGCGCCAGGTTCGCCAGCGACAACACATTGTCAGTACCGGTGGTGTGTTGGGTGATGCCCATCGAGTATATGATGGCGGCCGCGGGTGCCTGGGCGTAGAGGCGGGCCGCGCGGACGATGTCGTCTGCAGCAACCCCGGTGATGCTCTCGGCCAGTTCAGGCGTATATGGCTCGACCGCCGCCCGGAACTCCGCAAAGCCCTCGGTACGCTCGGCAATGAACTGCTCGTCTGCCAGCCCCTCGCTCAGGATCACGTTCATCAGAGCGTTGATGAGCGCGACATCAGTGCCGGAGCGGTGGCGCAGATGTACGGTGGCCAGCTCGGCCAACTCGATGAGGCGCGGATCCGCAACGATCAGCGGAACTCCTCGCTGGGCGGCGCGCTTGATGACTGCACCAATGATCGGATGACACTCAGTGGTATTCGAACCGATCACGAAGATAGCGCCGGCGTCGTCGAGATCCTCGATGGAGTTGGTCATAGCGCCGCTGCCAAAAGCCTGGGCCAGGCCGGCTACGGTCGAAGCGTGGCACAGCCGCGCACAGTGATCAACATTATTGGTGCCAATCACCGCGCGCATGAACTTCTGCATGATGTAGTTCTCTTCGTTGGTGCATTTGGCCGAGGACATCGCGGCGATGCTATCAGGCCCAAACTCTTGCTTTATCTGCGTCAAGCGCTGAGTGACAAAGTCCAGGGCTTCATCCCAGCTTACCGGCATCAGCTCACCGTTGCGACGAATCAGCGGCTTGGTAAGCCGCTCTTCGTGGTTGACGAAGTCAAAGCCAAAACGTCCCTTGACGCACAGCCGGCCTTGATTGACGCCCAGCCCCGGCTGGCCTGTGATCTTCACCACGCGGTTATTGCGAGTGTGCAGGACCAGTGTGCAGCCCACACCACAATAGGGACAGGTGGTGACGACGCGGTCCAGCTCCCACGCTCTGCCCTTGCCTACCGCTCCGGCAAAGGACAGCGCGCCCGTCGGGCAGACGTCTATACAGTTGCCACATTCTGTACACACCGATTGATCTCGGGGGAGTCCCGGCGGCAGTCCAATGTGGGTATCGAACCCGCGGCCCAGGAAGTCAATAGCGCCGGTGACCTCAACGTTGTGGCAGACCTCGACGCAGCGTCCGCACAGGATGCACTTGCTGCGATCGTAGATGATGGCCGGACCGTCTTGCACGGGCTCGACGCTGATCGGTGCAGCGAGGTACTCAGGCCCCTTGACGCCCAGTTCGTAGGCGTACTTTTGCAGATCGCAGTCGCCACACGCCTCGCAGGTCATGCAATCCTGGGGGCAGTCCGATATCAGCAACTCAACAATCACTCGACGGATCTCGCGGATTTCCTCGGTATCAGTGTGCACAACCATGCCTGCAGCGACGGGGTATGAGCAGGAAGGCACGAACGTCCTGGCACCTTCCACCTCAACCAGGCACAGCCGGCACGAACTGGTCGGCGGCAGACCCAGGTCCGGGTCATAGCACAGGTGGGGAATGTCTATCCCCGCGCTCCGTGCAGCCAGGAGGATCGTGGTATCCGCCGGAACCGTCACTTCCGCGTCATCTATATTGAGCGAGACTTGCTCAGTCATAGTGTAGCCCTGTATCAGTTGTCATTTGTCATTCCAGATCACATCGCAAGCAGCGCTGGGCCTCGGCCCGAGCTGTGCGGGCGCTGTAGCCCTTGAGCACTTCGTCGAAGTTATCTCGGCGTTTGGCTACTGCCAGGGAGCGGACCCGGTGCCGCTCGATTTCACCCGCGGACTCGTCCGGCTTGTTCCGCCCGGCAAAGCCGGTATCCGGTGGCAATTCCCCCTTGCCACCCAGGAAGATGTCAATGGATTGGGCGGCCCGCTGCCCGGAGGCAATGGCCTGAATCAATGTCGCTGGTCCAGTCACCGCATCGCCCCCCGCAAATACGTTGCTGTCGCCGCAACGCTGTGTGACCGGATCTGCGGCGATCCGCCCACCCACGACGATCCAATGGTCGTCGGAGGCCACCAAGTCCAGCTCGGGGGCCTGCCCGACGGCCACGATCACCTGATCCGCGGCAACGACTACCTCCGCGTCGGTCTTCGGGATGGGCCGACGACGCCCGCTTTCATCGGCCTGCCCCAGCTCCACCTCGGCACACCGCACCGCCTCAACGCGGCAGTCCCCTTCAATTGCGACCGGAGACACCAGGAAGTGGAGCTCAACACCTTCGTGAATGGCCTGCTCGATCTCCTCGCGAATGGCAGGCATCTCTTCCTCGGTGCGTCGGTACAACACGGTCACCGAACTCGCACCCAACCTCAGAGCGGTGCGCGCCGAGTCTATGGCGGCATTTCCGCCACCAATTACCACAACCCGCCCCGGTAACTCGCTGAGCTCTCCCAGGGCCACCTGCCGCAGGAAGCTGAGGGCGTGGTGGACACCCTCGCTCTCCTCTCCAGGTATGCCCAGTCTAATGTCGGCATGAGCGCCCACCGCTACGAAAATAGCATCGAAGCCCTCATCCCGGAGTTCCTGGAGCGACTGGATGCTGCGGTTAGTTTCTATCACAACGCCTGCCCGGCGGATGTACTCGATGTCGCGCGCCAAAGCCTCCCTCGGCACGCGATACGAAGGGATGCCCACCGCCAACACACCACCCACCACATCGAGCGCCTCGAAGACCTTCACCTCCCGGCCCATCAACGCCAGGAAGTATGCCGCCGTCAGCCCGGCGGGCCCCGAGCCAATAATGGCAACCCGGCCCGCGCGTGGCCCCAGCCACTGGCGAGGGCAGGCCACTTTCTTCTCCCTGTCCGACACGAAGCGCTTCAGATGTCTGATAGCTACCGGGTCGTCTACGTCACCACGCCGGCAGAATACTTCGCAAGGGTGATCACAAGCCCGACCACAAACCGAGGCGAACGGATTCCGGCGGCGGATGATATCCAGAGCTTCGGCGAAACGCCCCTCGCCGATCAAGCCCACGTACTCGGGAACATTGACGTGCGCCGGGCAGGCGCTCGAACAGGTGGTAGTGATTAGTGCCTCACAAGAGTTGGCCGGACAGCGCTTTTCGAGGATGTGAGCTTCATACTCGTCACGGAAATAGCGCATCGTTGACAGAACTGGGTTAGGGGCAGTCTGGCCCAGCCCACACAGCGAGGCTCCCTTGACCGTCTGGCCAAGCTGCGCCAGTCGCTCAAGGTCGGCCGGCTCTCCCTTACCCGTAGTGATGCCAGTGAGTATCTCCAACATCCGCTTCGTGCCCACACGGCACGGTACGCACTTGCCACAGGATTCGTGCTGGACGAAGTCGGTGAAGAACCGGGCAATATCCACCATACAAGTGGCTTCGTCCATCACGATCAAGCCACCGGAGCCCATAATCGCACCGATCTTTTGAACCGAGTCGTAGTCAATGGGTAGATCGAGGTACTGTGCAGGCACGCAGCCACCGGAGGGCCCGCCGATCTGGGCCGCCTTGAACCTGCGGCCTCGAGAGATACCGCCGCCAATCCCGAAGATGATCTGGCGCAGCGTAGTCCCCATCGGCACCTCGATCAATCCGGTGTTCCGCACATTGCCGGCCAGCGCGAATATCTTGGTGCCTTTACTGCCTTCGGTGCCGACCGCGGAGTAGGCGGCAGCTCCTCTCTCGATGATGCGCGGGACGTTCGCCCACGTTTCCACATTATTGATATTGGTTGGCTTGTCGTGCAAGCCAGAGCTGGCCGGGAACGGCGGGCGCGGGCGCGGCATCCCGCGCTTACCCTCAAGCGAGGCGATCAGAGCGGTTTCCTCGCCGCAGACGAATGCTCCAGCGCCCTTGTGGACCTCGATATCGAAATCGAAACCCGTGCCCAGAATGTTGGCTCCCAGCAGACCCGCCTCCCGCGCTTGTGCGAGCGCAATCTGGGTATGCTCGATGGCGATAGGATACTCAGCTCGCACGTAGATGAAGCCCTGGGGTGAGCCGATAGCGTAAGCCCCGATGATGATACCTTCGATCACCAGATGCGGGTCTCCCTCAAGCAGGGCCCGGTCCATGAAAGCGCCCGGGTCACCTTCATCAGCGTTGCAGATTACGTATTTCGGCTCACCCGCAGCGGCGCGGGCGAACTCCCATTTACGTCCGGTGGGGAACCCCGCTCCGCCTCGGCCCCGGAGACCCGACGCAAGCACCTCGCTGATTACCTCCTCCGGCGCCATTCCCGAGAGCACCTGCGCGAGCGCGCTATAGGCCCCGTGGGCAACGCAGTCCTCGAAACTGCACGGATCCACCACTCCGCAATTCCGCAGCACCAGGCGAGTCTGGTGTTTGTAGAAGGGTATATCCTTCTGCCGACACACAACCTGCTCGTCAGATGAATAGCAGAGCCGTTCGATGATCGCGCCGCCGACCACGGTAGTCGCGATTATCTCAGGCACATCGTCGGGTGTAACGCCCTGGTAGAAGATGCCCTGAGGGTCTATGACCATCGCCACCGCCCCAGCGCACAGGCCATGGCAGCCCACACGCACCACCCGTATACGCTCACCCAGGCCGCGGCTGGCGATTTGCTCATCCAGGGCGTCACAGACCTCAAGCGCCCCCAAAGCTCGACAGCCCGTGGAACACACGCGGATCTCTGTATCGGGCCTGGGTCGGGAGCTCAGAGTGGCACACAGCCTGGCGAATTCGTCAATTGATCTAAGCGGCTTCATCATTCGCTCGTTTGATAACTCTCAATGATGTCCCGGACGCGCTGGGGTGTGAGGTCGCCGAAATACTGGCTGTCAATCATCATCACGGGGGCGAGAAAGCACGTCCCCAGGCAGGCGACGGTTTCGAGATAGAACATCAGGTCCGGTGTCGTCTCCCCCTCGCTAATACCCAGCTCCTGCTCGACCGCCTCGAGCACCCGCCCTGCACCCTTGACGTGGCAGGCTGTGCCCC
>JALGTU010000129.1 GCA_029821195.1 Candidatus Zipacnadia bacterium | reverse complement strand
TTCCGGCAGCCGTGCAGGAAGCCGCATACTCTTCCCTCTTCCCCATCCGTCTCGACCGTGACCATTCCCGACTGGCCGGTGACAGCCAACTCGACAGAGCGCGGCATTGGCCCGGCGGCGTCCGGGGCAACCGCCTCGCCGCCGGAGACGATCCCCAGCCGGGGCTGGCTCAATCCGATGACGGGCCCCGCATAGCGCAGATTGCGGCCGTGGTGGGGCATTTGCATTATCGTGCTGCGCAGAGAGATGTCGTGCTGCCGACTCCAGGTAACCAGCCGCTCCAGGCCGGTCTTCTCCTGGTCGGCCAGCATGAGTAGCGATACCTCTCCGTATTCCAGGCGCAGGACTATCGAATTATTGTTGAGGTCGTCACGCGAGCCGCGAATGAGTGGCCGGCTGGGCGCGAGCACCAGGGCCTCCAGGTCGCCTCCCAGATTGATCCGCCCGCCCGCCCGAACAATCTCGACGGGCACCTGATGCTTCGCAACGGCCGACTCAACCTCCCGCCAGACTCGCGTATCGGGGTCGAAGCCCGGCTCGAGGATGAGATCAACCGGCAGGCGCTGGAGCAGCCGCGGGACGGCGTTGCAGTGATCCGACTGCGGATGGGTGATGACCAGGACATCGAGGCGGCGAATGCCGCGCCGGCTCAGGAAGGGCAGAATGACCCGGTCGGCGAGCACCTCCCCGCGCCGTCCGGGATACTGCTTGCTGCCCGCGTCCACGATTAGTACCCGACCACCTGGCGCTTCAATCACCGCGCACTGACCCTCACCAACCGCCAGGAACGTGACGCGCAGCGGCTGGTCACGGTCGCTTACTGCCACCAGCACCACTGCGAGACCGATGGCTGCTGCCAAGCCAATCGCCGCCCAGCGCCGATCAATCTTCCGCACTAGTTCTACAGCGCGGCTGCGCAGGTGCGGCTTCAGGATTAGCAGAATCAGCCCGCCCAGGCCCAGGTACCAGAGCAGAACAACCGGCCAGGAGAAGTAGATATTGTCAATGTACGCACCGGGCAGTTGGGCAAAGAGCTCGTTGCTCCGCAGCATTATCCACATCAGGGCGCGGACCGCCGCGCAGAGGGCGCTCGTAACGGGCATCAGGGCCGACCCGGTGACCAGGGCGATCATCCCCAGCGGCATCACCAGCATGGAGATGGGCACAGCGACGGCGTTGGCCAGATTCGCCCAGCCGGCGAAGCTGTAGAAGTTACAGGCGAGGATTGGCGTGACCATAACCCACGCCCCCAGCGTCGCCAGCAGCACGGTCACCACCAGGTCAGGGCGGTGGACGACACCCAGCAGATCGCGGTAGCTCCGCGGGCTATACAGCGCTACGCCGATTACTGCGGCAAAGGTGAGCTGGGCGCCGATGTCGAAGACGGTATTGGTGTCGGCGAGCACCAGCACAAATGCAGCCAGCGCCAGGGCGTTGGGCAGATCGTAGGGCCGACCGGCCACCAGAGCATAGATGAGAATACCCGCCATTACCAGCGAACGGCTCACCGAGGGCCCCAGCCCGGCGAATAGGGCAAACCCGACGACCACCGGCCCAATCAGCAGGGCATGCCACGGACGCAGGGCGCGCCGCCGCCCGGCGGTGACCAGCAGGATCAGGGCGAAGATGACGAAGGTGACCTGCGCGCCGGAGACCACCAGCAGGTGGATCGTGCCGGTCCGGCGGAAGACATCCTCGGTCTCCTTGTCAATTGCCCGGACCGCGTGCATACCGTAGACCATCCCCGCCATCAGGTGCGCATAGAACTCCGAGTCCGCCCCCGGCATTGCCCTTTCCAGGTTCGCCAGCGTCTGCTCCCGGCGAAACTGCATCAAGTTCTTCAGCCGAAAGCGCCAGGGTATCCCGCCGGGCAGCACCCGTAGTGTCGTCACGCGCGCCTGGGCAGTTATTCCCTGGCGGGCGAGGTAGCGGCGCATATCGAACTGACCCAGGTTCATTGCTTGCGGTGGCAGCGCCAGCGCTCTGACCTCAACCCGAACCCTCTGCCCCACGCTCAGCTTCTCCTGCCAATTTGATTCAGCCAGCGAGAGCCGCCCCGTAGTCGGCCACTGATAGCCCTGTGTAGTCACCGACTCGGGAGCCAGCACCAGCCGGCGCCAGTGTTCGTGACGGTCAGGTATCTCGACCACACGGCCCACCAGGACAGCTTGCTGGCGAGGGGCGAAGCGGGAGATGTCGTGGGCCGGGACCACAAACTGCGCCGCGTGCAGGCTCATTCCGGCACAGAAGAAGGCCCCGATGAGCCACAGTTGGCTGTACGGGCGTCTGCGGACGATCAGGAAGCCAGCGGTCGTCACAGTCAGTGGCAGTAGCAGAGCCACGCAAAACGCGATGTGCAGGCGTTCAGCGGCGACTACTCCCAGGACCAAGGCAGCGGTCAGATACACCAGTGGCCGGTAGCCGAGGTGCCGGAGGATCGTATCGCGCTGCAGCTCGGCAGCGCAGCGCTGATCAGCGGCTGTATTGGCGACACCCGAAGCGCTATCCATATCCTCAAGAAGAGCCGACAAAGCAAGCTATCACAGACTTCGCTGCCCCCGCGCTGCAGTCCTTTCCCAGGTAGCCCCCACGAAGAGTTTATGGTACAATGCTTGCACCGAGCAAACCACTACGGGGACGCAATTATGTCTTGCTGCATCCTTAGGTAACTTAAGGTACCAGATATGATGTACGGAAGTGGCCGGGCGCATGGTGGCCGGGGACATGGACGCGGACGACACGGCGATTCGGATTCGCCCGAAACCGACGACAGCGTAGAGCCGCTCAAGATCACCGACCGGCGGATGATTGGTTGGTTCTACCGGCAACTCATGCCGCACTGGGTCAAGGTACTGATCGGTAGCGTGGCCATGATCGGAGGGAGCGCCGCCGGGCTGGCTCCTCCATATATTATGGGCAAGCTCATCGTTGACCGCGTCATGCGCGACCGGCACTACGAGCTGCTGGGGTCCTACATTGCCATGCTTGTCGCGGCATACTTCCTCGGCAGCTTGCTCAACGGCGTACGCATGAACGTCATGCACATCCTCGGCCAGCGCTTTGTGCTGGACCTGCGCGTTGACCTCTACCGGCATTTGCAGCGACTGTCGCTGAGTTATTTTGAGAGCCGCCGCACCGGCGATATCATGTCCCGACTCTCCAACGACGTCAATGCCGTCGAAGACATGGTGGTCCACGGCACCGATACAGTCGTTTCCAACCTCATCACGATCGTCGGCACGGTAATTATTCTCCTGCACCTGAATTGGCGCCTGGCGCTGGCGGGGCTGTGGCCGCTGCCCCTATTCGTGGTAGCTATCGTCATATTCAGCCGTTACATCCGCCCGATATACCGCAAGATCCGCGACAACCTGGGCGACATCAACGCCGAACTCCAGGAGAGCCTCAGCGGAATTCACGTAGTCAAGGCCTTCGGTCGGGAAGACCACGAGCTGGACAAGTTTGGGCGGCGCAGCTATGAATATTACCACGCCAGCGTCCGCGGTATCTGGCTGTGGACCACCTTCTTCCCCTTTATTGGCTTCCTGACCTCGATGAGCAGCGTGGGGGTACTCTGGTATGGTGCGGGTCCCTCGCTTGCCGGCAACTCTGTAGCCAGCGCCGGCGACATCTTAGCCTTCCTCGGCTATCTGATGCACTTTTATCAGCCGGTCGGCATGCTGGTGCGCATCTACGATACCTTCAACCGCGCACTGGCTGCGCTGGCCCGTATCTTCCAGATATTCGACGAGGTCCCCGAGATCCAGGACGCCGCCGACGCGCTCAAGCTGGAGCATATCGAGGGCGAAGTCCTGCTCGAAGACGTTAGCTTCAAGTATCAGACCGGCGAGGTGGTGCTGAAGAATATCACCATCCACGCCCAGCCCGGTGAGACCGTAGCGCTGGTCGGGCGCAGCGGCGCAGGCAAGACCAGCGTCATCAATCTCATCCCCCGCTTCTACGATCCGCTCACAGGCCGCGTCCTGGTTGACGGGCACGACGTGCGCGAGGTCACCCAGAAGTCCTTGCGCGAGCATATCGCGCTGGTGCTCCAGGAGACATTCCTATTCAACGGCACGATCAAGGAGAATATCGCCTACGGCCGGCTCGACGCCAGCGAGGAGGAGATCATCGCGGCGGCCCAGGCGGCCAATGCTGACGAGTTCATAAGCGAACTGCCCGAGCAGTACGAGAGCGAAATCGGCGAGCGCGGCGTCAAGCTCTCCGGCGGGCAGAAGCAGCGCATTGCCATCGCCCGGGCGGTCCTAGCCGACCCCCGTATACTGATCCTGGACGAGGCCACATCCCTGGTAGACACCGAGTCCGAGCAACTCATCCAGCAGGCGCTGGAGAGGCTGATGGAGGGCCGCACCGTCTTCGTCATCGCCCACCGGCTCTCCACGATTCGCAACGCCGACAACATCGTGGTCATCGAAGGGGGCGAAATCGCCGAGGAGGCTGACCACAAAACGTTAATGGAAAAGAACGGCCTGTATGCCGAGATGTACCAGCGCCAATTCCAGATCGAAGACATGTGGAGGGCCGACCATAACGTGCCGCACCCCCAGTGAAGGTCCGCGAAGCCACCCGCCAACAGCTACTGCCCCATAAGAGCCTTGATGGGGGAGGCATTTGCGAAGTTACCGTGAATGTTGATGTGTAGCTACATTCCCAGGAGATGTGTCATGAGGAAGATCAGGGTAATTGCTGTGTCGTTCGCACTGATGTTGGTGATCGCATCCTGTTCGGTCCAGACCAGGGATACCGGCGACTCAGGCGCTGCCCGGCCCCCCGTACGCTCAGGCACCACTGTTGTTCCGTCGGGCGAGGCTGGCGAGGCCGGTCCTAAGGTAGTTGTCCTCCAGGTCGGCGACGAATACGACGAACAGAGCAGCGAGGTCACCAGCCAGACTAACACGTTCTCGCCCCAGACTCCCGTGATGCACATCAGCGCCGGTATTAGCGGCCTGGTTACGGGCCAGATGGTTCAGTGCACGCTACGCGCGGTTGATGTCACCGACGCCGAGGGCACCATCATCCGCGACGTCGAAGTGGTCTCTGTCGAGACCGAGGCGCCTGCCGAGGAGTCCACCATGCACTTCGAGTTCAGCGCACCGGAGGCGGGCTGGCCGGTCGGCGCGTATGCCGCCGAGATCGCGGTGGCGGATGAAGTCATAGAGGCTATTGACATCACGGTCGAGTAGGCCCTGCCGTGCAACGACCAACCACACACAGGAGCCACTGCCTGCGGTTAATGTGCTTGGTCAGTATCCAGCCGCATTCGCCAGCAGCGTAGTGCCGATGCGCGCTGCTTTTTCGGATTGCTCTTCGAGCGACTCGGGCCACAGGATCTGGTCAAAGATCACCCGCCCCCGGCCCACCGGCAGCACTGCTAGTAGGCCCGGGTCAGTCAGAATCTCGCCGCCATCCAGCCCAGTTATCACATACTTGGCCAGGAGCGTGCCCGGCCCCTCTTCGTCGAACCCGGTTCCCTTCGACCCGAATTCGTTCTTTGCCCAGAAGAAATCATAGTTGCTCAGGCCGGCGAGCACCTGCGCGCCCAGCGGCGAAGGCGCTGGGGTCTTCTGCGCTCGAATACGCCGCGGGATCTCCTCGACGGTAATCTGACAGCCCAGGGCTGCTTCGACGGCACCGACTGTCTCCGGCATCAGCCCGTGCAGGACGACAGTACCACCCCCGTGCAGAAATGCTTGGAGCTGCGCCGCGTCGGGTAGCGTTGCCGCCGCATCAATCACCCACGCCGACGCGTCGCCATTTTGCGCCATGGGCAGGCCCAGCCCAGCGACGGCCTGGCCCAGCGGGCTGTCGGCATCTGCGGTCAGCTTGATGCTATAATCGGTCGGTTGCGGCGGGGTGACCAGCCAGCGGATGATGTTCGCCAGCAGTTGCGCGGCGGCGGGGCACTCCCCAGCTTTCCGTACGGCGAGCATCTGGCAGAGCAGGAAGCTGCCCTGGCCCGCCGGAATCTCCACCAGCGGCGTCCACTTCAGCCCACTGGGCCCGCCGGCGTCCAGGATAACGCGGTACTGGCCCCGCGAGGGCTTCACGATGGTGTCGTCAGTAACGAGCGTGTCCTGGCCCCACAGCGACAGATCGTAGTCGGTGAGGTCTTCGAGGACCGGGTGCTCACAGCGCCGCCAGGCGTGCGCGGCGAAGTGCCCGCCGTTAACCTTCAGCCCACCCGGCAGCTCCGAGCCAGGAGGAAGGTTGAAGCACGCCACCTTGCGGCCCTCCCGCAGCCACCCACTCAGCCGCTGGACCTGGTCGGCGGCCAGTTGGACACCGACAAGGAGCATTGCCTGCGGCCGGGTGGCGAAGGCCTCGGGCAGTTCCGCGAAGACGTTGTCCGTACCCAGCAGCGCGCCGACTTCCGCCTCCGCGCCGGGAGCGACCACGGCAACGTAGTCGCCGGCCAGCGAAATGTCGCTCGCCGGATGCACCACCAGGATCCGCTCCTCCTCCACGACGCGCTTGCCCTCGTGAAACATCGCCAGGCTCCAGACCAACTCCTGGCGCGTCTGGCTCTGCGGCATCGTCAATTCAACGTGCAGCTCCCGCTGCTCACCGGGCGGGATTGCCATAGGCTCCTGGTGCTGTTGGAGCAGCTCACCGCCGCTGACCAGGCGCCATACGAACCGGAAGTCGCGCTGGTGCAGTGTGTCGTTATAGAGATAGACCGTCCGCGTGACCGTCTGTCCAGGCCGGAAGCTGTGGTCATTCTCGCGCACGGCTATGAGCACCGGCGGAAAAAGCGAGCCGAAGTCGTAGACCCCCTCAGGCACGCCCCACGGGTTCATACAAGCCACTCGGGCGTGTCGTAAGCCGTCGTTGAGCATCCGATACATACGGAATATGCCTTCGTGCCAGCCAGCAGGATGGACGTAGGCCTGGTCGCCGATTAGCTCGCTCAGGCCATGTGGCGGACGGAACTCATAGGGCAGGTACCCGTATTCGCCTATGATCATCGGCTTGTCCTGCTGCCACGTGCTGATTGGTCCGCCCTCCGGCCAGTAGATATTGCGCGGCAGCATTCGCCGCAACTCGCGGGGACGGAAGGGATAATGATGGTTGACGGTTGGCGCCCGCCCACCCAGGTCCCCGTCGCCGTCGCAGGAGACGGTGCGGGT
>JALGTU010000128.1:1937-9151 GCA_029821195.1 Candidatus Zipacnadia bacterium | reverse complement strand
GACTTCCTCGAACCAGCTCTCCAGCTCGCGGAGCATACGGCGGGCGCGGTCCGGCTCGGCCTGCGCGAGATCGTTGGCCTCGCCGGGGTCCTCAGCGATGTTGTAGAGCTGAGGTGGGGGAGGCGCCGAGATGCCGTATTCGGGCATCGGCTGGCGGCGGATGTCGGCGTACTTCTCTGGCTCGTACTTCAGGCCCCGGTCCATCTCCAGGTCCTCGGAGGTCACATGCATTGTTTCCCGGATGGCGGGGCGGAGCAGCTTCCAATCGCCGTCGCGGAATGCGGCGTTTGACTGGATCATCGGAGTATAGCGATTCCACTGCCAGAAGCGGCGAGTGCAGACCTCGCCGCCTTCACCGCGCAGGACTGGCAGGATATTCTGGCCGTCCAGAGGCAGGTCGCTGCACGATTTGACGCCAGCAGCTTCAGCCAGCGTGGGCAGCCAGTCCATAAAGTGGACCATCTCGTTGAAGTGGCGGCCACCATCCAGTCCGCCTGGCCAGCGGATAATCAGTGGGACGCGGATGCCGCCCTCATAGACGTTCCCCTTGGAGCCGTTAAAGCCGCAGTTAAAGCGGTTCAGGTAACCCTCCTGGCCGCCAAACCACGGGCCATTATCACTGGTGAAGATGAAGATGGTATTCTCGGCGAGGCCCTGGTGGTCCAGTTCTTTGAGCAGGCGACCAATCCCGGTGTCCATCCGCTCGATCATCGCGTACAGGCGGCAGACCGCCTCGGTGAATTGGCCCGTGTCCCGGTAGGGTTGGATTTCTTCGTCGGGGGCCTGGAGCGGTGTGTGGGGCGCGTTGTAAGTAAGATGCAGGAAAAAGGGCTCATTGCGGTGGCGCTGGACAAAACTGATGGCCTCGTCGGTGAAAACGTCGGTGAGATAGCGGCCGTCCGCGGGGCAGAAGGTCCCGTTGTAGTCGAGCCGCCACTGGTAGTAATCCTGCCAGCCGCCGCGGAAGCCGACGAACTCATCGAAGCCGCGCTGGTTGGGATGATAGCGTGGATCGAGCGCGCCCAGGTGCCACTTGCCGACCAGGCCGGTGGCGTAGCCGGCTGCCTGGAAGATATCGCCCATCGTCCGCTCGTGCAGGGCGAGGCGGTCCAGGCCCCGGCCCTCGAGGGTGTCAATAGCGCCGGTGCGATGGGGATAACGGCCGGTCATCAGGACGGCGCGGGAGGGTGCGCACACGCACGAGCCGGCGTAGTGCTGGGTTAGGCAGACGCCCTCGTGCGTGAGACGGTCGAGGTGGGGCGTGCGCGAGGAGCCCTCGTTGAAGATGCCGAAGTCGCCGTAGCCCATGTCATCGGCGAGGATGAAGATTAGGTTCGGTGGGCGCATGGAAGGCCTCCCGACGGTTGAAAATAGTGGATCGAACAGTAAATTCGCCTGAGGGAGCGGGGAGACCTTTTGGGGAGAGTTAGCAGTGATAGGGGCTGCGGATCTGTACCGCCATTTGGCCTTCGTGCACCCCGCAGACGCCGGTGAACTTGGTTTGCCCTTGGATGGTGATTTCTACTGGGGTATTGACTTTGGCTGGGACTCTCAGGTCAATGACGTCGCCTTCGGAAAGCGCGAGCAATTCATTGAGGGATACCTTGGTTCGCACATAGATGGCGCCGATTTCTACTGGACACCCTCTCACTGAGTCCGCCATGGCCTTCGCAGCATCATCTTTGGTCATCCCGTGCTGGCTGTTCGGTGTTAGGAGCTGTTTGATGGTCGAGGAAGGAATACCGTAGGTCATAAAGCCTTTTTGGGAGCCGATTTGCAGATAATAGCTGATGGCAAGAGCCCAGTCATCTTCTGTGTACACTTCAGCTTCGGCAGGCGAGGGGTATACTTCGGATATCTCCGGCGAGTGCCAGTTGATGTGTTTGGCTGCGTTTTTCATTGTGGTGAGTACTTCTTTGGCAAACAGTCGAAAGAGGGAAGCGTCTATGCGGGAAATTGAGGTGCGGCGAACGTATGAGTCGCGGCCGCTGCCGCCGAGCATCAGGTCGAAGACAGTGTAAGCAAGGCGCCTGTCGAGGTGAAAGACTCCCTTAGACAGGCCGGGTTTGAGGGAAAAGAAGGCGACTAGGGCATCGTCGGGGAGCTGAGGGAGATACTGGCTGGCCCTCATGCGTTCGACGCCCTCGAAGTCGAATTGTACTACAGAGTTTAGATATACCCCCAAAATGCGGTTGAGTACGGCGCTGGCTGCCTGGCATGCGCGGCTGACATGCTGAAGGTGAGCGGCAGAGAGATCGTAAGCACTGGAGAAGTCCCAGAGAGTTACCTCCAGTTCTTGCTTGTCGGGCTGTTGAGCAAGGTAGGCATTGAGGGTGTCACTGAGTGCGTCGAGTTCGGGTTGGGAGATTATCTCGTCTACCTGATTGGGTGGGTGGGGGAGAGGTGTCATTTCACGGAGCTGTTTAACATAATCTTAATTATGCGAGTTTGCGTACGCAATGTGCCTCAAAATTCAGCTAAACTTTGGAATGCACCAGCCGATATATAGCATGAGGCCTTCAACAACGTGCTTCCGATACACAGCGGTATCAAGCGTCGGGACATTGAGGCGCCTTTGTGCGCCGTTTTGGCCGCACAGGCTCCATGTTGATTGCAACCCAGCTCATACGTTGTGCCGGCGAGACAAGCTCGCATAATTAAGATTATGTTAAATAGATAGCCTGCCAGCAGGTACATGACTCGTGCCTGCGGTATGAACATCCACCTCTACAATCACGATAGTACTACTCGGGCAGACTGCCTATCCTTCGTCCTCCTCCAACGCCTCAAATACCATCCGAATAGCTCGGATAGATTGCTCCAACCGGATGGCCTTTTCCTCAGGGGTCTGAAGTTCGGTTACACCTTCCACGTGCATTGATTCCTTGTTTATCTTGAAGATCAGGCTGTGGGCAATAACGAACATAAAGTCTTCGTCATTGACCACGATGGGCTTTTGCGGCTGGGTGGGTACCAGGCTCGAGAAAACCCCGGAGACCAGCAACGTCTCCCACGGCTCATCGGCGGGCTCTTCGTCGTCCTGGGCCAGGGCTGGTGAGCCGGGCTGGAAGATCGCCACGACAGCACCAACGAGCAGCAAGGCGGTAAGTACATAGATTACTGTCTTCTTCATACTAAGCACGCTCCCGTTAATTGGAATGGTGGGGACTCGGTACAGTTAGAGGTTCTATGTGGTAGAGGTTCTTCCTCCCGGGGACGATTGCAATGGCAGTGAGGCGGGCAGCAGAACAGTGGGCTCTAGCAATCTCAGGTTACACGGGCCTGCCTCTGCCCTGTACAGAGCGTGGGTTTTCGACTTCAGGTTGACTTATACACATAAATTGGGTATAGTATACACATTGTAGTGTGTATCAGGTTTGAGAGGAGGCAAACGGATGCGGACGAATGTGGTATTGGACGACGATTTGGTCGCGCAGGCGCAGGAGCTAACGGGTATCAAGACTAAGAAAGAGGTCATTCACGAAGCCCTGGAGTTGCTAGTGAAGATAAGGCAGCAGAGTAAGATACTGGAGCTTCAGGGCAAAATACATTGGGATGGTGACCTAAATGAGATGAGAAGGAGTAGATTCCTGGATGACGATGGTTGACACGTCGGTGTGGATTGATTTTTTCGCTGACCGCGAGACCTCGCAGGTGCGTTTTCTCAGGAAAGAGATTTTGACGAAACGCGCCAGCATCGGCGATATTATTATGTGCGAGGTACTCCAGGGCATTCGCTCGGACAGGGAGTTTGAATTGGTACGCCAGCGGCTCTTCACGCTGGAGGTAGTGACGATCTGCGACCCATATATTGCGGTACAGGCAGCGCGGAACTACCGTTGGCTGCGGCAACAGGGCATTACAATCCGGCGCACGATTGACTGCTTGATTGCTACGTGCTGTATTGAGCGCGGCTATGTTCTGCTGCACAACGACCGGGATTTCGATGCGTTTGAAGAGCATCTAGGGCTGCTGGTGGCCAGGTAGCCAGGACTGGGGGTGGCTGGGCGGAAAGGGGCGTTTGGGCATGCAAATTGCTGGCGCGGGCGGCTCATTCTGCCGAAAAATTGGGGCTTGCCGGCAGCGCCGATTAGTTGTATAATGATAGTCCCCTCCCGCTATTATTATACATATCAGGAACGAAATGTCTGCCGAGAAGCGCCACGCCCTGGTAGTTGATGATGATCCCGGCATGCAGGAATTAGTAGCCTCCGCCCTGGACAAGGGCGGCTTCGAGTGCGCAGTAGCTGACACTGGTAAAGAGGCTTGCGAGGCGCTGCAAGATAAGGGTTTCGACCTGTTGGTAATTGATCGCATGCTTCCTGATACTGATGGCGTACGGCTGCTGCGGCAGTTCCGCGCTCAGGGTATTTCCACTCCAGCGATAATCATCACCGCTCATCCCACAGTACCGACCGCCGTGGGGGCACTGCAGGCGATGGCATTCTCTTATCTCCTGAAGCCTTTTGACGCCGACGAACTCCTGGCCAAGGCGCAGCAAGCGCTGGATGATGACAGCCTGGTGGACGAGAACCTCTATTTGTGGGAGGCGTTAGCCGAGAAGCATGACTGGCAGCATGTCCTCAGTCGCAATCGGCGTGCCCAGTGGGCCTATGTAATGGCCGCGAAGGCGGCCTCCAGCAACGTACCGGTGCTCGTCGAGGGCGAGACGGGTACAGGCAAAGAATACCTGGCGCGGGCCATCCACTATATGAGTGAGCGCGCTGATAAGGCCTTCGTAGCACTCAACTGCGGAGGTTTCCCCGACGAGTTGCTGGAGAATGAAATGTTCGGCCACGAGAAGGGTGCGTTCACCTCGGCGCATGCAGCGAAGGTCGGCCTGTGTGAGATGGCCGACGGTGGCACGCTGTTCCTCGACGAGATCAGCCATATGAGCCCCGCGATGCAGGTGAAGTTGCTGCGGTTCGTGGAGGAGCACAGTTTCACGCGTCTGGGCGGTACCAAACCGCAGGCAGTGGATGTGCGCATTATCTCCGCGAGCAATCAGCCCCTGGCCGAGATGGTGGAGCGTGGCCAATTCCGTGAAGACCTCTACTTCCGCCTCAATGTTATCCCCGTCTACCTGCCCCCGCTGCGCGAGCGGCCCGAAGATATTCGGCCCTTCGCGGAGTATTTCCTGGGCCAGTTTGATGCCGGCGGCAAGAAGCAGCTCGCAGAGCAGGCCTGGGTCACGCTCAGGGCGTATGCGTGGCCAGGAAATCTGCGGGAACTACGCAACGCGATCCACCGGGCGGTGGTACTGGGCGTCGGAGATAGGATCACGGAGGAGCATCTGCTACTCGACGCTGCTGTCGTGAGCCCTGCCGAGGAGTGGGGTGCAACGGTGCCGCTAGCAGCACAGGATGAGACGGTACTGCTTCTGGAGGAGGTCGAGAGGCAGCACATCCTGAAGGTACTCGAGGCCTGTGCTGGTGATAAGGGTGCCGCCGCCGAGGCCCTGGGGATCAGCCGCGCCACGTTGAGCCGGCGCCTGAAGAAATATGAGGCGGCTGCATAAGCTCAGGCGTCTCGCCGCCGAAGCAACTGCTCCTCTTGTGTGGTAGGAGCGACATTCTTGTCGCGACAAGAATCATGCTGCAATATCGCTGCTTAGCGGTTTGCGTCTCCGACGCTATCACCGAGAAAGGCGACGAACACTCATGAACCGCCTACTGGTGTTCGCGACTGCCCTGGTCCTTGTGCTTTCTGCTGCAGCAGGAAGCGAGGACGTCTCCCCCACCTCCCCCGAAGTTGCCTTCCGGCTTGCCGTACCCCGGGCGCTGCCGTTATTGGGTGAAGAGCAGATCCTGGTGGCCCGGCTTACGTATCACGGCGAAGCTACCCGCGAGGCAACCGTCAGCTTCCGGTGGCGTACTGGGGATAGCAGCGGGCAGCTTGGCCCACTTCACCGGATCAAGCTCACGCCCGGTACCGAAGAGGACGTCACCGTCCGCCAGCCCTGGACGCCGGAGCATACCGGCGAGTACACCGTCACGGCGCGCATCCAGCCGGAGGCGGACTGGGAGATGACGGATGCACGTGTGGCCACCCAGACGGTCACTGTGGTCAAGCATCCGCTGACCTTTCATTACTACCGCGTCTACCCTGGTAACCCCTCGGAACTAGGGAATACGCCTGAGTTCAAATACGTGACGGTAGCCAAAGTTGGAAAAGAACTCATTGAGTACTGGAAGAACCGTGGCGTGGTCGTCCAGCGATGGAGAGGCGGTCCCGGCTACGCCTACAACACCAAGGGCCGCAAGACCGCCCAGGAAATCGCCGACTATTGGCTATCACCGTTGGGGGACGGCCACGACGGCTCGGCTATTGATGAGTTTGTCGGGGAAGCACAGATGCTGCAACTGGGAGGCCGGGCGCTGATCGTGGCCAAGCAGAAGCGCCCTGATGCCTCACTGGGTGTCTATATGTGTTCGGTCGGCGGTGGGGATATGGGAAAGGGTGTGCGGGAGGCGGCGGACCAGGTGCTCATCGAGACATACGAAAGCGGAGCCGGCGAAGAAGGATATCCGTGGATCCGTAATCGTTACCAATCAGCGATTATGCAGGGCGTGGCTGACAAGGCGTTTGTCACTTTGGCCCTGAACCGGATTCACACGCCTGTGGAGTTGCGGCGCCAGCTTCACTTCACCCGTTACGTCTATCCCGAAATGGCGGGCATCGCCTTCTACAACGCCTTTGTGCCCATGCTCGAGAACATCAATGAGCAACTCCGTCAGTTCTACATTGATCCGGTGCTGCGTGTGGAAAAGCTGGATAGCGGTGAGCTGGCCATCCAGAACATCGGCGCTACCGATGCATCGGCCACTACCATACCGGTGGAGGTCGGTGAGGACGAGCCTCAGCGAGTGGAGCTTTCCGTCGAGCCGCTGGCAGTAGGACAGTCGGTAACTATCAGTCCTACGGGGGCATTGGTAAGACCGATAACCGCCTACCGCGACGGCTGCTTTGTGCTGGCGGAGCCGCTGCTGTGGACCGAGGAGCCCGCCGAGCTCCGCCCCAAGGCTGCAACGGCTTGGCCGGAGGGTGGCATAGCCGCTTTTACTGTTAGTGAAAGCTTCGACAACGCCCCGCAACTGGAGTTGGAGTACAATACCTCGGGCAACGAGCACTATGACGGCCACGTGGAATCAGGGTACTACGGCATACCTGACACTGAGGGCCGCGCCTGTCAGTTGGAATTCGACCTATCCGTG
>JALGTU010000128.1:0-1927 GCA_029821195.1 Candidatus Zipacnadia bacterium | reverse complement strand
ACCGAGGGCAAATCGCAGCTTATGCTGCATTTCGGGCGAGGCCGGGGTCAGCCCGGCCTGCGGACTCACCTACGCGTTGCCAATCGCGACGACACCACAGCGTCGGATGGCTTGGCTGTCTACCTGGAGCAGGACCATACGTACCGCCTCCGTGCCTACTATGATCCCTCCGGCTATGCGCGGGCTGCGCTGCTTGACGAGAGTGGTAAGAAGTTGTGGGACACCGGGGAGGTCCCCGCCTGGGGGCCAGCTAGCTTCAACGCTGTTCATTTCCACGTTAAGCCGGGTAAGCCCGAGGGCCTGAAGTGGGAGGCTGACAAGCAGGCGATGCTGTTGTGGGGGCGGGCCTGGTCTTCTACGATCAACTCCGCTGGCTATGTAGACAACTTGGAGGTTCGCTGCTTCGAGTGACGAATCTTCATCTACATTTGCTGTGTCCAATGTGTTTCATCCAAAGGGAGGAATCACTGATGAAGCTGCAATATGTTCTTACCGTTGCCGTTATGCTGGCGATGATCGCCGGCCCCGCCTGTGCCGTTGACCTGGCGATTAACGCCGAGCCTTACTTCGCCAGCGGGCTGTTCACCAATCCGCTCATTCCCGCAGAGAAGGATACCGTGAAGATCACGGTGCGGGCCACGGTGGAGGGCGAGATGCCCAAGGAAATCACTGCGGAGCTGGCTATTATTGCTGCTGACGGTGCGGCTCGGCACTATGCGGTGGACCTTGCGCCCGAAGAAGGGCAGGCAACGGGTTCAATAGAATGGCAGCCGTGGCAAAATGGCCGCTACCGAGTCACGGCCAAGCTGGACCCCGACAACGCAATTGCCGAATCCAACGAGAAGAATAACGTCGCTGAAATCGAGCTGCCCGTAGTCATTCCCGGCCGCCAGCCACATATTGTCTGGTATCACGACAGCGACTACTTGCGGTGGCCGACGATGTGGGGAGGCAAGGCTCGCGAGGCGACGCTCGCGCAGTGGCAGGAGCGGGGGGTAATGCCGCTCAAATGGACGGCGGGCCTCTCAACGATGCGGGGGGAGGTTACCGACGACAGGGCCTATCGTTCGGTGGTCGGTAAGGTGGAGGGCTGGCCGGAAGTCTCCGGTCTGGCGATTGACGAGGTGGGATACTATCCCAAGCCTGAATCCGAAGAGCGCTTCCGGAGCTACATGGGAGGCATACGGCGGGCATATCAGGATACTCGCGACGACTACTTCTTACTCATCTGGCACTCTGGGTCGCTGTACCCTGAGCAGGCCGCGCTTTATCGCGGCGCCTGTGACCTGGTGGCGATCGAATCCTACGTCTTTAACTGGGGCCCCAAGGGCCTGGGCACGGAAAACTTCCGGGATTTCCTGGACATGAAGATGCGCTCGGCGCGGCAGTGCGACTTGCTGGGCCCGACCGGCAAAGGGACGCAGGCGATCACCACCGTGGACCTGACCTACCCCACCTTCAATCGGGGGATGATGGAGAGTATCTTCCGCCATCTGCGCCGCACCTGGCCGGAGATGCGCGGCATCGGCTTCTTTGGCACTTGTATCCGCGACGCCCCGGAGGAGGGCATGGCCGAGGGCATTGCCAATAATAAGTTCGTGGACCGGCTCTGCCACGATTACTTCATTATGCCGGTGGTGACCATTCTGCCCGGGAATCTGTGGGTCAACAGCCAGGATGATGGCAGCTATCTGGTGACGGCGGCAGTGAGCAACATCGGCGGGATGGATTCGGGGCCGGTGGCGGTGAAGATCTACGCCGACGGCAAGGTCTTCAAGACAGTGCAACTCAAGCAGATTCCGGCGGGCAACAATCTGAAGGAGAATCAGGCCCGGGTGGAGGCCCGCTGGACACCGCAAGGCGGCACGCACCAGCTACGCGTAGAGTTAGGCCAGGCACCGGGCAGCACAATACTGGACAGTTCTGC
>JALGTU010000127.1 GCA_029821195.1 Candidatus Zipacnadia bacterium | reverse complement strand
CATCGCAGCCACGGAGTCCGGCCCGGTGCTGCCCAGGCTGACTTGGCGGTGCAGGATAGCCCTGGCGTCCAGGACCTCGGCCAGCTCCTCCAGGCTCACGTCTTGCCCGGCTTCCGCCAGCAGCTCTCGAACGCGCTGGTAATCGGTCAACATTCGCTCTTCAGCCACCAGCGTGCCCACGAGGCCGCCCACGATCTGGTGGCAGTCGCGAAATGCCAGTCCCCGCTCCCGCACCAGGAAGTTGGCCAGCTCAGTTGCCGCCGCATAGTTACCCTCGACCAGTTCGGCCATACGGTCGGTGCACAGCCGGCTGGTGCGCACCATCTCCCCGACTATCCGCAGGCACTGCTCGGTGGAGTTAAGCGCATGCCACAGCGGGGGCTTGTCTTCCTGGAGGTCGCGGTTGTAACCCGAGGGCAGGGCCTTGACCATCGTCAGCACCTGCATCAGCCGGCCGTAGACAATGCCGGTCCGCGCGCGGGTCAGCTCCGCCATCCCCGGGTTTTTCTTCTGGGGCATTATCGAACTACCCGCAGCGTAGGCGTCGTCAATTTCGATCATCCGGAACTCGTAGGTCGAAAACAGGACAAACTCTTCGGCCAGCCTGGAGAGGTTGGACGCCACAATTGCCAGGTCCGCCAGCGCTTCCAGCACGAAGTCGCGCGAGCCGACTGCGTCAAGGGAGTGCTCCAGCACACCGTCGAAGCCCAGAAGCCGTGCGGTCATCTCGCGGTCGGTGGGAAACGACGTTCCGGCCAACGCGCAGGCCCCCAGCGGACAGCGGTTGACCCGCCGGTACGTCTCGGCCAGCCGCTCCTGGTCGCGCTCCAGGCTTGAGGCGTGGCCCGACAGCCAGAAGCCCACCGAAATCGGCTGAGCGTGCTGGGTGTGGGTATAGCCGGGCATCACCATTTCAGTATGTTCCGCAGCCACCTCCAGCAGCGCGTGCTGCAGGTCAGCGATCGCCGCGCGGATGTCCAGGAGGCGGGCGCGCAGATGCATACGGGCGTCGGTGACGACCTGATCGTTGCGCGAGCGGGCGGTGTGCAGGCGGCCGGCCACTTCCGCTCCCGCACTCTCCCGCAAGTGGCTCTCCACATTCATGTGAACGTCTTCGAGCTGCGGCTGCAGCTCAAACTTGCCGCTCTCGTATTCCTGGCGCGTATGCTCCAGGCCCGACAGTATCGTGCGCAGGTCGTCCTCGCTGATGATTCCGCAGACAGCCAGCATTATGCTATGGGCCTGGCTGTCCCAGATGTCCGCAGCGATCAGCGGCGCGTCGGCCGCAGTTGATTCGCTGAACTCGAGGGCCAGGTCCGCCAGCTCCGACGAGAAGCGCCCGCCCCACAGTTTTTCCGAGCCACTCTTCCGGGTCATAGCCGCACTACTTCCTACTGGCCGGCGGGCGCCTCCGTCTTCGGTTCGGTCTCCTTGGCCTTGCCGGCTTCTTCCGGTTTATTCTCAACTGTGGTGGGGAGCGCTGCTGGCTCCTTGGCCTCCACCTGGCCCCACATCAGTTGCATGAGCTTGGGGTAGTCGCGATCTGCCGTCAACACCAGAAGCTGGAAGCAGGCGGCGAAGGCATCGTAGCCCAGCCCGTTCTCCGTACTGAATGTATACGACAGCCGGACCTCACCGTCACTCTTGTCCCACTCATACTTACCGATCAACAGCTCCCAGTTCAGCTCCATCAGCCTCTGGAGTAGCGCATGCTTGCGCGGGTGCAAGTCGGGAACGGTCAGAAAACGGTTCATGCACAGGTAGACGACCTTGCGAGGGTCGTCGAGGTATATGCGCACATCATAGTTGCCGTTGTTGCCCCGCATCAGCAGTTCTATCCCCGGGACCTTGCCGGACTTGTCGAGCTTGTAAACGTAGTTCATCTTTTCGAGAAATGACGTTATCACATCAATGGTAACTCTGTCTTCGGCTGCTGGCTGGGCTGGCGCCGCAGGCCCCTCCTGGGCAGGGGGCGCGTCTTTCGTCGCGGGGGCATCTTTCGCAGTAGGCACATCCTCAGTGGCCGGAGCATCCTTAGCCTCCTCCGCCCACAATCCGCTGGCCAACAGTACCGCAAACACGATCCCTATTAACTTGAGTGAAGCTCTCATCTCGACATCCTTTCTACTTTCTTGATATTTCACTCCCCGACGATGCCGTCGCTAGTAGTTCTCTGCGCTGCCCCGACATTCCTCCACACTTGCCTGGCGGCCCCGGCCTTGGCACCGCTTTGCCCTGGCGGGCGCGCTTATCGGCAGTTTACGGATTCTGCGCCTCACCGGCCCGGTAACTCCCCAATAGCTCGGCGAGACGGTCATAGCTCTGCTGTGACTCGCCGTATATATAACAGCCCCGTGCCGCGGCCAGGTCCCGGCCCTGCCAGTAGAAGATCCCCCAGGTAAAATCAGCGGGGTCAACCACCAGCGCCACGTGCGAGGCTTGCGCAAAGAAGTGCTCGTGAATAAACCTGTCCTGCTGCGATAAGAACACGCCAATGCCCGGATGGGTATGATACCAGCCCACAACGGCCTCATCGGGGTAGTGTGCCGCCTTGTCCGCTAGTAGTTGGTCCCATGTCTCGTGCGTGAAGGTGACCGATAAAGAGGTACTGGCCGCGCCCCGCGCAGCGATAGCACCGGTTATTAGCAGGTACAGACCCGCTTCGTCCTGACACTCCGCGCCGACCAGCAGCCCGGCTACCTCCAGGCGCTGCTGCCCGGGCAGCGAATCAACTATGACCTCGACGGCCCTTACGTGCAGGAAGATCTTGCGGTCTTCGAGCACCGCGCCCACCTCACCGACGACCGCCACCGGGGCTGCCGGCCGGGGCAGCACCGGGCGCTGGGGCAACCGGGCTGGGCTGATTTCAATTTCAGGCTCTTCGCTGCTCATTGCCAGTAAGAGGACCTAGGAACCGGGTCAATACAGGTTCGGACTTAGCTTCTACATGATTCGCCGGGCCACAGATCAACCGCCGTTTCTGCTCAACGCCAGGAAGAAGTACAACAACCACAGCAGCATCACCCCGCCGCTGATAATCACAGTTATGATCGCCTTAGTACGCACCGAAGCGGCGCCGAGCCCGAGTCGCTTCATCTGCGAGAGCAGCGACATACCCCACGCGAAGGCAATGATGGAGAGAATCCCGGCGCAGAAAAAGAGTTGCAGGATGGTAAAGAGCAGGGCATTGGTGCACTGGCCGTCGAACTCCGCTTCGATGAGTTGCTGGGCACCGATCGGCCCCGCCCCCGGTCGTAGCGCCGACCGGAATGCCCCGGCCGACGGAGTCCCTGGCGCGTGAGCGCTGCTCGTACGCCGCACCGCGGCCGCCTGGGGCGAACTGGCACAGCCGTAGGTGGTGCAGCCCTCATTGGCACGCCAACAGTCCGCATGATGCACCGTCTGGCAATCCGGGCAGGTGACTACTTCGTCTCCTGACTTGATCGGGAAGCGACAGTACGGGCACAGCTTGCCCACCGACTCCGCTCGCGCCCCGGAGGGCTGCTCCGGTCCTTCCAGTTCTATTTCCAGGACATCCTCCCAGGAGTCACCGCGACGGGGCTCTGGCGGGCTGAAGTCCGGGACCGGCTCGGCCGCTGCGGGCGGGCGGCTCGGCAGCGGCCGGCCGAAGATCTGTTCACCGCACTTCGGGCAAAACCGTCCCTGGACTATGATATTGTCATGACAAAAGGGACACCGCATGAGCCGAGGCCGCTACCCTCCAGATTAGCGCAGGACGCGGCCCGGACCCCAGCGCACGCGCCCCGGGAGACTATAACAGCTCGATCTGGATGTCTTCTTCCCGCTCACCGCCGGTTGCTCCTTCCACCAGATCAATGTCCAGGTCCGGCTGGTACAAATCGGCGTTCCCGATGGGAAACAGATCATCGTTTTGCGTGGCCCAGCGCGCCGCTACCGCGTTCAGCGGACTCTTGGGATTATAGCTCTGATACTGAATCATCTGGCCGATTTGGATGATGACGTCGGCCAACGTCTCGCCCGCCGCCCAATAGTCGTCAATGCAGATGTACGAACCGAAGTTGGGGTGGAATATCGGCGTCTCCAGCACACACTTGGGTTTCTCCCGAGGGTAGTCGCGGTGTAGATAGATTGACGCCACGTGCTCGGTTCTGATGCGGGGTCGGTTGCTGCGCTCATCTAGCTCCAGGCCTTTCACATGGTAGGCAACGCGATATGCCTCCGGCGGGTTGCCTCGAATTGGCTGGACATCAACGTAGGGGTGGCCGGTGAAATCGTTGCGAATCTGTTGATAGTCGGCGTAAAGCCGTCTCAGTCTGGCGTTCATACTTCGTTAGGCTTCCTTGTGGTCGTGAAGCGACGCTTCCGTGGGCTGCTTTCCCGATAGTATTCCGCGCAGTCTTCTCCCCCAGCTTGCCACCCAGCTCTGCGGCGCCGGCTTGCGCTCGCCGTAGCACAACCCGGCCAGCAATCGCTGGGCCGCTCGATACGTCTCGGCCCCGGCCGTCACCCAGATGCCGCCCAGCTCCGCCACCTCACCGTCCTGGCATTCAAACAGCAGAACGCTCTTGGCGATCGGGTCAACCACAATACCTACTTGTCCCAGCGCGCTGAAGAAATTCTGCTGGATGAACCGGTCCTGGCCCGAGAAAAAGACCCCAAATCCCGGATGGGTGTGGTACCAGCCGACGATCTCGGCATCACAGGCCAGCGATTCCAGATACTGGTACATTTCCTCCCAGGTCTCGTGCGAAAACGTCACATGGCCCATACCCGATTCAGTATACGCGGCCGCCACCGCCTCCGCCAGGACCGTGACCAGCCCTTGACTGCTGCGGAAAATGCGGCCCACCAGGATCCCGGCGATCTCATCGTCCAGATTGCGCTGGGTGTGCGCCAGCATCTGCTTGAGGCAGACGTATGCCATAAAGACCCGTGGGTCCTGGCCGGGGCAACCCAGTTGCACCAGTCGCAGGCTGTCATCCTCGGCCGGATCCAGCCCCTCGGGCAGCTCGGTGCGAGCCGCCTGCTGAATCTCGATATCCAGCGGCTCGGGCTGCTCACTCGGTGGCGGCATCAGACCCCTCCGCCAGCCTGGGCAGGCGCAGCCTCTGGCCCGGCACGATGTTCCCCGCGGGCAGCGGAATCTTGTTCTCAGCGGCAATGAGGGTGTACAGCTCGCCCTTACCGTAGTGGCGCTCGGCGATACCCCACAGGCTATCACCGCGCTTGACCTCGTACCAGCCAGGCTCAGCCACCACCGCTTCACCTCTCTCGCCCAGCTTCGCGGCCAACTGTTCCAGCGTAGCGGTACTGGCCGTCAGCTCTCCCTGCACCGCCTCCAGCCGCGCCACTACTGCGCCCGCACCAGTGTCCGCCGGCATCACGCTTCTCCCTGGTCGGGTCGTCAGCATCATCACCAGCAGGACTACCTGTAGGACCAGGACCAGCAGTGCAGCAATCGTTACCAGATTAGCCGGGCGGGGCAATGCCTCAATCTGCTCGGTCGGCAGGAACGGCGGTGTTTCAGCGGGCGGCTCAGGTCGGGCGCTTACTTGGGTGCTGAACACATTGTACTGATCGCTGGGTACAATCTCGCCCTCTTTCCAGACGAAAAGCCCCGATTGCTGGGAGAGCGGGTCCAGCACGAAGGCCACCTGCCAGGGAGCCGGGAAGAAATTGCGATGGATGAAGGTATCGTAGTCGGAAAGGAATACCCCAAAGCCCGGGTGGGTGTGATACCAGCCGACGATGTCCTGGTTGGAGTGCTCGGCGTCCTTGACCTGATTTATCTCCGCCCAGCTCTCGTGCGTGAAAGTGACGCTGGTCCGGTCGGCCCGGGCGTGGGGCGCGGGTATCGAGCCCTCCACGGTGACGTAGACCTTGTCGCGGCTCGAGGCCACTGTCCCCACCAGCACACCGCCCTGTTCCCGGGAGGTGTTCTTGCTGCCGTGGCGGCGCACCTCCTCCATCACCGATTCAGCGATCATTACCACCGTTTCCTTCGCGCTATCGCCGGATACCCCGCCGACTGGCTGCAGTGAGATGTCCACATCTTGCCTGCTGCTACCCATGTTTGCGAACCCTTGATCTGTCATAGCGCACCTCCTTCAGTTCAGTTGCGGCCATCACGCCAACCGGCCCAGCGCAGTATCGCGGTCGGCAGCCAGCAAGAAGGCTGCCGTCTCCAATCCGTCTCGCCCAGTGACAATATCGTACGCCGGTAAGCCCATCTCCGCCAGCGTCCTATCCAGATAATCCTCGTCACCATATATCGCGTGAGTCAGCTCCGGCTCGCGCAGCTCGTGGCAGTGCGGACAGCGCCCTTCCGCCTCGGTAAGCTTACCCAGCGAGCGAAAGACCGGCTCGCGCTCGTCACAGTTCGGGCAGTACAGCCCGATGCAGATTTCGCGCTCGAACTCCAGCACCGCCTCGGGCGAGACTTCAGACCTCACCAGTTCCAGCATCTCGCCCACGGTCGTGACATCAACCGACTTGTCCAACTCCTGCACCGGCGGCAGCGTGATATGCGCCGGGCAGTCCTCCCGCCGCTGGTACTCCACAACATACGTCTCGTTGCTGAATCCGTTATACACCAAGCCCTTACCAATGAGCAGCGGCATTTCTCGGTCGCGGTGCAGCCACTTGACCGCCTCCTGGGTCTGGACGCCCGCGATAACCGCGGCGGTCGTCGGCGTCGTGGGCACTTTGCCCAAAACGATGTCATCGCGCGACAGCATTGCACAGGAGCGCCGCTGGCTCAGCAGCTCGTAATCCATCTCACTCATCGTACACTCGTAACAAGGCCCGTCCGGCCCGCAGAAGATCCGGGCCACCCCCTGGATTATCTCAATCGCCCCGTCCACGAACGGCTTGCTCAGCTTCCAGCATATCTGGTTTATCGCCACCCGCGCCTCACGGTTGTCCAGCGAGCCCAGGACAATATCCATATCCCGGAAGACGCCCCCGCCCACGTCGTAGACTAGGTTACCCACAAAGCTCTCGACCTTAATCTCCGGGTTGAGTTCCGTCAGTGCCCGCGCGGCCACCTCGGCCTTGGGCTGCCCCTCGTCTTGCTTGCGGAAAAGCACGGCGCGGGTGAGATTGGATTCCTCGATGATATCCATATCCACCACGAAGATGTTACCCACGCCGAGCAGGGCGAGCTGCTTGAGGATCTCGTTACCCAGCGCCCCGGCCCCGGCCACCATCACCCGGGCGTTAAACAGCCGCTCCTGGTCCCACCA
>JALGTU010000126.1 GCA_029821195.1 Candidatus Zipacnadia bacterium | reverse complement strand
ATGATCGCGGAACTCGGGCATCAACCGGGTCCCGGGCTGCAGTTGGCCGAACGCCTCGTGGGCCCGGTCGACGAGCATCTCAGTATCCGCGACGTGCCGGCCCGCCTCCACGTTATCATGACTGGGAAAGTCGCGCACGGCTATCTGGGGGAAGGGGCTCTCCAGGTACCAGCCGGAGTCGTGCGTCAGGAAAAGCCCGCCGCCGTGCCACACGAACTGGCGCAGCGCCCTGGCGAGCTTGCTGTCAGCGGGCAGGCCGGCGTTGAAGTTCTGGAGCGCGATTACGTCGAACTGTCGCAGGTAATCAAGGTTTAGACCCTTTACCGTGTGGCACTCATACTTGCCGGTGGCCTCGAGCACGTCCCCGGCTGCAGCCCGGATGCCGTAGAGGCCGACCTGGAACCTGTCGGTCTGCGCCTCAATTGCGGTTTCGTGGACGTACTCATCGGGTGTTTCGCGCGGCTGGTACTGGAAGTCGTAGTCGCCAGCGACGATAGCCCGATTCGCGCGCGTGAACCATTGATAGTGGGAAGAATGCCGCGGATCGGTGGGCTTGAAGCCTTCGTAGAAGACCCAGTAGCCGTCAGTTACGTCGGCGATCATCACGGCGTTTTTGCCGGAAAACTCGGGGTCGGCGCCGCGCACCACCGGATCAATGCCCCCGATGTGCATAGACGGCACGGGCCACCCGGCGGGCCAACGGCCGTCGAGGATCAGCTTGCCGCGGTTGGCCAGCAGAGACTCCTCGTGGGAGAGCAGGTTCGAGGGTCGGCCGTAGCTAGCAGCGTTGGTGAGAATCAGCGGGGCGGCCTGGGTGGACCACTCGGGCATCGCAGCTTCGTTGAAGAAGGTCGTGCCGGCGGAGTAGACGCCGATTTGGAAGCTGGGGTTGATCGCATCAATGGCCTGGCGCAGCTTGCGGCAGCGTTGGCGCCACGAGCCAATCTGGAAGGTCTTGAACGATTCGTGTAAGCCTTGCTGCTTGAGCCACGGACAGCGCTCGGCAGGGCCCAGGTCGGGCAGCCCGATGCCCTGGGCCTGCGCAAACTCGGCCATGATCTTGTCGTCGTAAGACAGCGAGTACAGATTGGACGGCTTGGGCCGGTCGTAAAGCTCAAAGTCTATGAAAACGCCGATCAGCGCGGGGTGCGTGACGCTAATCCGCGCGTACTGGGTCAGCAGATCGGTCCACCAGTCCCACAGCTCGTCAGAGTTGGGGCTGCACACCTTGTTGACCACGCCGCTGGCCCAGACGAGGTTGACGCTATCTTCTTTGCGGGCCGGATACGATCCCCTGATGAACGGCATGTAGTAGATACCGTACTTGCCGGCGGTCTCCGCCAGGAAGTTGACGTCTTCTATCGTGCGCAGGCCATAGCCCTGGGAGATCACGTTGAAGCCGGCCTCCGCCATCTGGCGGATCTGATCTTCGGTCAGTGTCCTGCCCCCGCGCGTGAACACCTTGTCAATCATCACGCGGAACTTGTCGGTTCGGCCCAGGTCGGCACGCTCGGTGGCGGGCAGCGGGGCACTGCCCACAGCGATAATCAAGGCCAGAGTTGCCAGCTTGAGCGTTCGCGATGTGGTGACCGTCATCTTGCACAACCTCCCCAGGAAAGTCGGTAATGAGCGCAGGGACACGGAGTAGTTCTCCGGCACAGGCGTGTGTCCTTCCTGAGACTGGGGAAGCTGTCGGGGCGAAACTTTTTGGTGGCTGTCCGGCCTGACCCAGGTGCTGGCTCTATCTGCGGCCCGGGAGCTTCCTCGGCTGCGGGCGGCTTCGCCTCAGGAGCCGGCTGTTCGGCTTCCGGCGCGGGGGCAGGTGGTTCAGGAGCTGTCAGGGACTTGCCATAGGACATACATACATCGTCGGTATCGTAGACCTGGGCACCACAGTGTGGACAAGTGCTCGTCTTGGCCATGGTCCTTCCCCCTGGAACCGCCGATATCAGACCTGCCTACCGCGCCCCACCTGCATTCACGGTACAATGACTATACCAGATTGCGTCGCGGGTTGGCAAACCCGACTCCCGCAGGGCCGGGGCCACGGCTGCTATCAATCCGGCGTTGGTGGCCCAGGTGGTAGGGTTTCATCGGCGGCGCGCAGAAGGAAATCCTCAATAATGACCTCGCCCGCGGGCACCGTAATACTACGCCTCTGGGGTGCGTAGTGGCGGGCCCAGACTGTCATATAGGCGGCCCTTGCTGGCACCGTGAGCCGGTACTGCCCGTTGTTGTCGGTGAGCGTCCGGAAGACTCGCCAGATAATGTCGGGTGGGGCCAGGGGGCCGCCGCCCGCTGCTAATTCGTTCGCCGCTGAGCCGATGACCGGCACCGGTTCCGCAGGCACGGGGGGACGCCAGCCATTTTCGTACACTATCGTTACGCTTGCTCCAGCCAGCGGCATCTCGTCGCCCGCAGAGCTCTCCCCACGCACTGTACCGGTGACTGTCCCAACCGGTGGGGGGACTACTGGCACCAGCACAAAGTCCGCCACCGCAGTGCGATAGGGGCGCACAACGACATACGCCTGCCCTCTGGTCAAGCCCGGCACCACGACCATAACGAAGTACGGGCCGGGCCGAACGCCCTTCATACGGTAGCTGCCGTCCTCGTCGGTGAAAGCGGAATAGGTGACCCCGGGTGGAGGCGGATAGATGAGCGGGCCGGCCGGAGCGTCGCTGGGCTCCAGGCGGGCACCATCATCGGTCAGGATCCATATTAGGTCAGACCGGGCTATGACTTGCACGCCGGGCAGGGGCTCAACTACGCCATTCTCCCGCTTGACCACCATGCCACAGATCTGCCCGGCGCTCCTGATGATGATCGGGTTGGGAATCTGTGCGCGGCGGCCTCGCTCGACGATCACTGTAGCCCGGCCCGATTCCAGGCCGTCGTTGCTGATAACGTCAACAGCGTGCTCGCCTGTGGGCACGTCGAGTAGTACAAAGGAGCCGTCTGCGCCCAGAGGCGTGCCTGTCGGAGTTCCGTCCAGGAAAAGGTCGTAATCATCCGGAGAACTGCCGGCCAGGTCAACAGTACCCTCCAGTGTCCCGAACTGTGCCGTTGTGTTGTCCGTGTCCGGACCACCGCCGCAACCGGCTGTGATCGCCACCATCACCACCAGCATACCCACAGCCCATGTCCTTGACCTCATTGCCTGTCACCTCCCGCTGGCACTAGTTGCTACCAGTTGTGACGTGTGCGGGAGCAGGAATGTTCCCGTGGCCGCATATAGCAAGATGGTCTACGCCTGAGCCCGACGCCCAGCCAGGCTCGGCGAGTTCACAGCGTCGCCAGCAGTTCGTCGCTCGTTATCGTGGGGCACCAGAATTTTTCGATGTACCCTATGACCAGTTGGGTGCCTTCGTCGTGGCTTACGTACGGCGGCTGGGCAGGGTCATACATTGCGTCGGTCAGATCGCGCACCAGCATCACATTAACACCCCACCGGACCATCTGCTTGATCGCGAAAGTCCGACGGAGTATGCAGACGTTGGTGTGTACGCCGATGAGTATCATGTTATTGATACCGTGCTGGCTGAAGAAGTTGTAAACCTCCCCGCCGTCGTCAGATATGCCGTCTTCATCTGCTATTTGTATCACCGAATTCTGGCGGATGTAGTTCCGCTCAAGATTGGGCTCACCGGTGTCGGTGCCGTGATCCTCGAACGGCAGCGGGGGATCGTCGTGCTCCAGCTCAGCAGGCGGGGCGACCTGCGGCGCGTCCATGATGCGCTGCCGGGCCGGTGTGCCCTCGTAGAAGTCCATGCAGCCCGATGGGGCGTGGATGATGCTTATGCCCTGGGCGCGCGCCGCGCGTACCACCTCGTCCATGCGGGGCGCCATAGCCTCCACGCGCTCGGCTGCCCCGCGGCTGGGGTGAGTATCCCAGACATCGCACAGCAGGATAGCTGTCTCGGCGGCCGCGAGCGTGGCCGGCTCCTCGGTTACCTCCCAGACGCTGTGGCCGCCTTCGTCCTGAGTGAGTTTCTGAGTGCGTAGGATCAGATGAAGCTCGTGATCATTCGACATATTCTTCTGCCTCCTAGATTATGGTTGCCCTCGGGCCTCGACCACATCCGGCTGCTACCCGGCGATATTGACTGTTTCACACGGATTGGTGCGCAGGCGAGGAACTTCTCCGGCGGGCACCGGTCTCCTTCGTGGACTGAATCATAAGGTGCATACTGAGGTCGGGTTGCGCGAGGAGGAATGTTCGGGCGACCGAGGAACTAGGTGTCGGTTCAGCCGTCTACAAAATGTTTGGGGAGACTGATTATGCGCACGACTTTGAGCCTCACAATGACGATCTTAGCGATGACCGTAGTTGCGGCGACCACCGAGGTTGCCGCCCTGGGCAACTGGCAACAGTGGCATAATTCGCTGAAGCCGCAGGGTGAGCCGGGGCAAGAGATTGCCCTGGCCGTCAGCGGCAACACTGAATACGTGATAGTCATTCCGGAACAGCCCACACCCCAGGAGCAGAAGGCCGCTGAGGAGCTAGCCCACTGGCTGGGCGAGATGACCGGCGCGGAGTTTCCGGTGGTCAGTGACGCTGAACCGGCCGTCCCCACCGAAATCAGCGTGGGGCGGACGAGTCGGCTCGCCAAGGCGGGGCTGGCTGTGGCTAACCAGGGCTTGGGAGAAGAGGGCTATGCGATAGCCCAGCAGGGCCAGCGGCTGTTCCTCATTGGTGGAACGAAGCGCGGGCCGTTAAACGCAGTTTACTGCCTGCTGGAAGAGGATCTGGGCTGTCGCTGGTACTCACCCGAGGTAACTCGAGTGCTGCAGCGCCCCACGGTCAGGGTCAAGGTAGTGCTGCGCAAGTACATCCCGCCGGTGAAAATGCGCAATCCCCGGGGCTGGTCGGTGCGCGATGCTAACTGGTGCCTGCGCAACCAGGTTAACGGCAATAACGCCCCGATTCCTGAAGAACTGGGTGGCCATTACAACTACGCCATATGGTGCCACTCGTTCCGCCGGCTGGTGCCTCCTGACAAGCACTTCGACGAGCATCCCGAGTACTACTCCCTAGTTAACGGAAAGCGAACACCGCGGCAATTGTGCGTGACGAATATGGAAGCCGCCGAGATTGCTGCCCGTAACGTGATCAAGATTCTCGACGAGCATCCGCAGGCCGAGTTCATCAGCGTCTCGTACAACGACGGCCGGGGATTCTGCGAGTGCGAGCGGTGTACGGCACTAAATGAAGCTGAAGAGAGTCAGGCCGGCAGCCTGATACCGTTTGTAAACCGTGTCGCTGAGATAGTCGAACCCGCGCATCCTGACGTTTTCATCTCTACGTTGGCCTATCTGGAGACTGGTAAGCCGCCGAAGACCGTGCGACCGCGACACAACGTTGCCATTCGCTTCTGCACGGACCGTACTATGTGGCCCTATCCGTTCAAGCCGGTTCGCGACCAGGAGGAGTACCTCCAGTGGTTTCTGGGCTGGACGCGTATCCATAAGCCGATCACGATTTGGGATTACCCGGTGAATTACAGCCACTACTTAGCTCCCATGCCCAACATTGGGGTCATTGCTGACAACATCCGCTTCTTTGCTGAGCACGGAGTCATGGGCATTATGGAGCAGGACCCAACCAGCCGGGGTCGGGAGCGTCAGTTTATGCGAAGCTGGATCTACGCCAAGCTGCTGTGGGACCCCTCGCGGGACACCGGACAGCTTATGCAGGACTTCATCTGGGGCTACTACGGCAAGTCGGCGCCAATGATAGCCGAATACAATGAGTTGCTGCAACAAACTGGTGAGAAACACAATGCGCGTGAGACTCAAAGCTGTCGTTACGCGATGGACGTGGAATTTCTCTCCCGCGAGTTCCTCGAGGCGGCTGAGAAGATTCTGGATCGCGCCGCCCGCCGAGCGGAGAACGACGAGATCTTAGGCCGCGTCCAGGAAGCGCGCCTGCCCCTTATGTACGTCAAGCTCGAACGCGGCCCCGAGTTTGTCGGCGAGGGGTATCCCGCTCTCATTGACCGCTTCGCCGAGATCTGTCGCCGGTGCGATATCAGCCACATCAGTGATAAAGCGAGGTTGCAACATAAGGTCAAAGAGTGGCAGGGCAAGTGGCGGGTTTATACCGAGATGGCCGATGTGGCGAAGACCAGCCGAATCCAGCATCTGTCCGATGTCTGGAAGTTCGCTGCTGACCGAGATAACGTCGGAGTCGCGGAAAAGTGGTTCGCCGCCGGCTTTGACGACAGTTCCTGGGCTCAGTTGCGCAGCGACCTGGGTATGAAGGGCTGGGAGGATCAGGGATATGCCGGTTACGATGGCTACGGCTGGTATCGGCAAAACTTGCAGGTGCCCAGGGAAATGGAAGGGAAGCGCCTCTATTTGTATTTCGGGGCGGTTGACGAACAGGCCTGGGTTTATCTGAATGGTGATAGAGCCTTCACGCACACGGTGGCTTCAACCGGGCAGCGTGTCGGAGTTCTGTGGAAGAAGCCGTTTGCCTTTGAAGCAACGGGTCATCTTGTGCCGGGACAAGCCAACCTCCTGGCCGTGCGCGTGCACGACAGTATGGCTATGGGAGGGGTATGGCAGCCGGTTTACCTGGTTGCCTCCGAGATAGATCTGGATACCGCGCTGATTAAGGCTCTGCTGGCGCGGGCGGGAACGATGCCGTAGGGCGCAGGCCGACGCTAAAGCCGGGCGGCTGGTCAAGTCAATGATTGAGTATCGCCAGGTACTGCCGGACGATTTGCCCGCAATTGCCGAGGTCTTCTTTATGGCCTTTGCGGAGAGCATGCGCCACGCAGGCGCGAGCCCGGCGGCCAAGCCGGCGTGCCCTCACCTCCGGTACACTAGCCCCAGCATCGTCTCGCCGACCTGGTGCAGGGCGTCGGGTGAGCAATACTCGGGCACGTCGTCGGTCGTGTGCCAGACTGGCGGGACGAAATCAATGATGTCCACGGCGGGGATGCCCGCCTCGATGAAGGGCACGTGATCGTCAATGACCGGGCCCTGGGTGGTGCGCCGGAAGGCGTCGTGGCCCAGTGTCTCCGCGATAGTCCAGATCCGGTCTACCAACTGTGGCGCGGCATTCCATGAGCCCAGTTCTATGGGCAGGTCAAAGTAGTCGTTGCCGCCCAGGTCGGTGCGTACCGGCACGCGCGGGTTATGCTTCGACTGCCCACCCACCAAATCCAGCACAACCACATGATCGGGCGGGGTGATCTGCGCCGGCCAGTTCTGGGCCATGTACGCCGAGCC
>JALGTU010000019.1 GCA_029821195.1 Candidatus Zipacnadia bacterium | reverse complement strand
CGGATAGAGGCTGCGGGCATACTTAACCGCATCGCCGTGACAGCCATAGAACAGGTGCAAGTAACCATTGCGGGTAACGAGCAATTCAGGGGCATTATGCCCGTCATTGAAGCGCAGGTCATCCACCTGCACCGGCTCAGCCCAGCGCTTCGTGTCGTGGTCGTAGTAGGTGACCATGGCGTAGAACTCGTCGCTCATGTATGCCACGTAGGTGCGGTTGTGTTTGCCCGAGAAGAAGAACGCCTGCGAAGGGGCATTGTTGTTGGACAATGTGCCCCGCAGCGAGTCATCAGCGAAGTATTTGGGACTATCCCCGAGTACGGTGGTGGCGCTCAGCAGCAGCACGATTGCTCCCAGGCTCAGTCGGCACAATGACCGTGTTTCCATCTTCTTTACTACCTTTCCTGGATTCGTGTGTTAGTAAAGCAGATTGCCTTGGGCATCCACCGCGTAGAGCCGTGCACCTAAACGCCCGGGGATTCGGTAGTGATTCCAGCCTGTGCTCCAGGGCTGGCTCTTCCACGGCAGCAGGATTGGCTCAATATTGTACTTCTGGCGCATCTCATATCGTTGCATAAACTCCGCGCTCGGCTCACCGCCGCTGCCCTGGAAGATGACCACCGGCCCATTGCCCTGGTAGTTACGCACCAGCGCGACCTCGACAACCCCCTCGCCCAGCTCTTGCCGATTCACCAGCACCTCGCCCTCGTCCCAGGTCTGCCCGGCGTCGTGGCTTGTCCAGACGACCAGATCGTGGCCCTCGATGTCGCCCGAGGTCACGGTGGCCCGGCCGTAGCCCTTGATGGTCACCCCGTCCTCGGTATACATCTGCCCGCGCCCTGGTCCCGTCGGCGGGAGCAACAGCACCCGCGACGTACCCCACTGCACGAAGCCCCACCTGGCCTGGCAGCCGTTGTCAATAAGCTCTTGCCTGAGTGCCTGCTCGCCCAGATCCACGTCGTTCATTGCGATCATGTGCCGGCTTTCTGGGTTGTATTTGACGGTGTAGGGCGTACTCTTTCGCTTCCCGTCCGGGTCGAGGTCAGTGAGGGCGAGATAGACCATGTTTTCGGTAGCATCGTAGAAGATCTGCCGGAGGTAACAGCGCGAGAATGTGCCGTGTTCGTAATCGAAGAAACGGAGAATCTCGGTGCCTGCATCCCAGGTGCGGCCGTTGTCGGTGCTGCGGTGGACTACCAGCGGACCGCTGAAGCCATGCCGGATGCCGGTGCGCGCCTCTATTTCGGCGGTTGTCCACACACAGCCTCGGTAGAAGCACAGGAGGTCCCCGTTGTTAAGTTGCAGCGGATTGGGATAAGTAGCAGCCCCACCGAACTTCAGTCCGATTCGCCACCGGGAGATATCCTCCGGATAAAGGCTACGCGCATACTTTACCGGATTGTAGTGGGTACCGTAGAACAGATGCACGTAGCCATCTTTGGTGATCAGAATCTCTGGGTTGTTGTGCCCGTCGTCGTAGCGACAGTCGTCCACCCTTATTGATTTGGACCACTGTCCGGTGTCGTGGTCGTAGTAAGTTACCCAGGCGAAAAAATCATCACCGCGATACGTTACGTAGGTTCGGTTGTACTTACCTGAGTGGAACATCGCCTGGGTGGGCGGGTTGTTCGTTGAGAGGGTGCCCCGCAGCGAGTCTGAAGTAAAATACTTCACGTCATCAGCACTCGTTGTCGCCGCTGCCAGCAGCAACGCCAGCAGGTAGATGGTAGCCGTATGGAGCAGATTCTTGGTCATGATCATTCTCCTCTTCAGTGTCTCGTACTGAGCTTAAGATTGGTCGCGACTCGGCAGTCCCACTCCAGCGCATAGCGCCATGCTGTAGTGCAGCCGTCGGCTTATGCTTCGCCGCTGCACCGGCTTTGTCCTCCACGATTGACCTCAGCGGAATCTCGATAACATGGCGCGGCCTGCTCAGCAGTCTCAGTTCCTGAGGCCGGGCGATGGGCGACTATTCGACACCATAACCACCGAACTTTCCCGTGATGGCGTTGTCTATTACAAGCAGGGGAATAGAATAGCGCTGGCCGACTGCGAGATAAGCCTCGCCCCCGGTGGTTTTCACGTTATTAGCGAACCGGCGAGGGCCTGCGCAGAGCTTTGCTGGAGACTGTGGCCAGCGGAGGAAGAGCTGGTTGACGGAGGGATTGAGTTGGTGAGCAGCTAACAGGTTACAGGGAGGGAACCGCCGTGTGCAACGAGGAGAAGCGTGGAGCTGCAACCGTGCTGATAGTTGACGACGACGGCAGGGTACTTACGTCGCTTCGCACCATATTAGAAGGGGCCGGCTATCGTGTCGTGGAGAGTCGCGAAGGGGGCGACGCCACAGAGATATTCCGCACTGAGCACGAGGCGATCGCCGCGGTGATCATGGGCTGGAAGATGCCTGGGCTGGACGGCCACGAGTGGGTGAGAACGATGCTCCGCATTGATCCCGGCGCCAGGATAATCTTTTGCACTGCCTACGAGATACCTGAAAGCATCCACCAGGAGCTGGAATCCATGGTGGTCGGGTTCCTGGGTAAGCCCATTGACCACCAGCGGCTGCTTAATCTTGTACAGCAGGCCGTAGCTGCCGACGAAGGCCACTAAGACGGCCAGGATAGCGGGCAGGCCACGGTCAATAATGCAGGAGGGGATATGGATGAAAGCGCTGACAAAAACGGGTGTCGTGCTGGTTTGCATCACGGTTGTTCTGGCCGCAGTTGGTGCCTGGGCTCAGGAAGCTGAGCCGCCGCCGGCTACTCCTGAGGAGGTGCTGCGGCAGTTTAGTGAGACGGACCTGAACTGGGACCCGAAACTAGAGGGCTTGCTCCCGCTGCTCACGGAGGAGTCTGTCGAGGCCCTGGGCAAATTCGAACGGGGCGTGCTCTTCTCGTTTGTGGCGATGGTGCTATGGCCCCAACTTCAGCCCCTGGAGACCGAGATTGCAGGGGAGCGCTGTACCGTCACGGCGGTCCGCGCGCCCCGGGCTGTCCAGGTCAAACTGGTGAAGGAAAACGACCAGTGGAAGATTGATCTGCTCGGCACGCTGGGCGGCTTTGAGGAGTCCCTGGGGCAGAGGGGCGACCCTGAGACCCCTGAAGACGTGGTCAAGCTGTTCGGCGTACTAACGCCCCTGATTTTCATGATGATGTTCGACGAGGCGGAGGGCCTGCCGGAGAGCATCCGGCTGTTGCAGGCAGCGCTCAAGGTACTGCTGAGCGCAGACTCCGGACAACTGCTGGAGAATAAGCAAGATCAGCGGCTCGTGCTTCTGGCTGGTTGGGAGATTGGGTTCTCCCCTCCGTTTGAGCTGTGGCCCCAGGAGGTGAGAATTGAAGAGGAGACTGCCACCATATCGGCTCTGAGTTATCGGACAGTGCAGCGGATCAAGCTCGTCAAGGAGCACGGTGGGTGGAAGATAGACCTGGCGGCCACTCTGGACGAACTCCGGTTGCCGGTGCTCTTGAAGAGAGAGGCAGAGAGGCGTAATGACTGCCTCTCCAACGTCAAGAACCTCAACACCGCACTGTTGATCTATGCTGCCGAGCACGACCAGCACCTACCGCCAGCGGATCGGTGGATGGACGAACTCGCACGTTACGGTGCAGTGATGGCAGATCTTCTGCGCTGTCCGGGAGCACCAGACCTGGAATACGGCTATGCCTTCAATGCCAACCTCAGCGGCGTGAACCTGGACGACATTGACAACCCAGCGGAAATCGTGCTGATCTTCGACTCGAACCTGGGCACGCGCAACGCCGCCGGCGGGCCGGAGGCCGTCGCTGACCCACCGCGTCATAACGACGGCAATAATTACGGATTTGCCGACGGCCATAGCGAGTGGAGTGCCGAGATCCCCAACTTTGGCGCTGCCCGGGAGGCGACTGCACCTGCCGGGGGCCGGGGGCAGGCCCCGGTAGTACTGGAGCTTTCCTCGGCCAGCTTCGCGCAGGAAGTGCTCGAAGCTGATGGCCTGGTACTGCTAGACGCCTGGGGCTCTTTGTGCGAGCCGTGCATCGAGCTGAAACCCATTTTCCATGAGGTGGCGACTGAGTACGCGGATAGGGTCAAGTTCTGCTCGCTTAATCTGGGCCTGGCTGAGGATATTGCGGAGAAGTACAATCTGCGCTGGGTCCCCACCCTGATTATCTTTGCCGACGGCGAGGAGCTTGACCGGCGCGTCGGCGTGATGGACAAAGCCGAACTCAAGGCCTGGCTGGACAAGTACTTGCGGCCGTAGGCGACCGTGTTGATTGCGGCGAGGGGCTTGCGAAATGCTCACGACCACCGCAGCACTTGGCCTGGTAATCACTACGGTCATCATCTGGTACCTGGCCAGTGCAAGGTAACAGCTATGAGCAGGCAGCTAGCGGTGAATGCCCTCACGTGGTCGTCGTAGAGAAAGACGGGGAGGACGACAGCATGGACCGTCGAACGTTCCTAAGCAGTGCATTAGGTGCAATTGGCATGGCGGGTGGTGCACTGTCCGGGATGGAGATACCGTCGGGAGAAGTGCTGCTGGCCGCCGAGGAGAATGCCATGACAGCGACTGCACCGGAAGACCAACCCATGGCCCGAGCCGACGAACAGGTGTTGGCCTGGGCACGGAGACCTCCCCGCCTGGCGGTTCCCGACGACCCGGCTCAGGTCCGTCCGTGGCGGGAGCGCGTCCGGTCTGGGCTCAGATCTTGCCTGGGGGTCTCCCTGGAGCCCCCTGCCGTCCGCGTACGCGAGATAGCCAAATGGCAGGTTGATGATCTAATGATCCACCGCCTCGGGGTGATTGCCGGCGACGACCTCGAGTGGGAGGCGCTCCTAATCCATCTGGCGAAGCTGAGAGAGCAGCGTCCTGGCTGGCTCTGCCTGCACGGTGGCCAGCCCGGCGGGATGTCCGCTGTGACTGGCCTGATTGACGATTCACCAGGCGGTGAGGAGTCCCTGGCGGCATTGGAATGTGACTACGCCCTGCAGCTAGCGCGGCGCGGATATGTAACGCTGAGCTTCCATTTCCCCGGCTTTGGATCGCGCGCTGTGCGCCAGCCGATGGATGATGGTAGAGTCGAGGTGCGTGAGCTGATCAAGCTGGATGGTATTCGGCAGAACTACTTCCTGCGCTGCATCCTCGCTCTGCGCCAGCCCTACCTGGGCTGGTGCGTGGCGGATGCCGCGGCCGCCCTGAGTGTGCTGCGCGACGCGCCAATGGTCCTGCCCGACAAGATAGGAGCAATCGGGCACAGCATGGGAGCGGTCGTCTCATCGCTCCTGGCCGGGGTGGACGAGCGGGTCAGAGCCGTCGCCCTGGGCGGACGCTTCCTGCCCTATCGCGCGGCGATGCGTTCGTGGCCCAGTACGATGAAGCTGATTCGGGCCGTCCCCGGATTGTGGGGGCTGGTAGAGTGGGACGACATAATGGGCGCCGCCGTGCCGATACCGCAGTTCTGGGCTTACGAGATTCGCCCGGGACAGGTAGGTCGCGAGCACCCATCGCTGGGGGTCTGGAAGGCCTATCAAGCCTGGGACGCGGGGGCCAATCTGAGCATCTATGACGATCACACCGACCGGCACCGGTTCCTGGGAGCGGCAGTATATCCTTGGATCGAGAAGCTGTGGCCGGCGGGTGCTTGACTCTCGGAGACTGCTGCAAACCCGGTCGGCTGCACGGTCAAATGGAAGTGACTGGGGCACCCGCCTCAAGGAGTCCCCGACGTCAAGTAATTCCGGCCGCATTATTACCAAGGGAGCATGACTGATGAGGACCAAGGCGGTATTGTGGGTCATACTGCTGCTTGCGGTAGCGAACATGGCGAGGGCCGACGCCCTCGTTAAGGTCTATATTGACGGGAAGAAACAAGACTTCTCGCCGGAAGCGCGAGTGCGCGCCGGGAGGGCCTACGCACCTTTACGGGCCTCGGCCGATGCCGTTGGCGCCAGCGTAAAGTGGATCGAGGCCCAGCAGGTGGCAGTGGTGTGCAAAACCGTCCGGTGCATCATCATCAAGAAGTCAGAGGGCATAATCGTCAAGGGGCGCTTGCTGATTCCCCTGCGCCTAATGGCCGAGGCCCTCGAAGCCCAAGTGCGCTGGGATGCCGAGCAGAAAGCCGTGTTGATAGAAACGCAAGTCCCCGAATAATCGGAGTTCACGCCCCAGGCACTGTGAAGCTCGGCCTGGGCACGGTGGACAGGACTCCCCTGTCACTCCCTTAGGGTGTCGAGGTAGGTCTCAATGATAGGAAGCATCCATGGTCGTCCTGGCTCGTAGTAGAACAGTCCCTCGTTCAGATTCTCCTTTAGAAGTTCTAGCAGGTCTTCGCCGGTCGCAATTGCCTCCTGCTTCTTGCCGGTCTTGGCAAGGTACCAGATGGAGACCCCGTCGCGGGCATACCGCAAGCTTTTCAAGTTCTTCTCCAGGAGAAACCTGGTACCCGGGTCTGATGCCTTTTCCAATGCCGCTGCCAGGGCCTCCCCCGCGCTGGCAAAATGCGCCAGTGCCCGCTCCAGATCGGGTAGCGGATAATCATAGGTGTGGGGCATGGGAAACTGATTGAATCCCTCCTCGATATTGCTCAGGTACGAGACCATTTCCGGTCCGGCACCCGGATACCGCGTTTCCGCATAATCAGCAAGGGCGGCATCAATGTCCTGGTACGGGTCCCACGCCAGCCGGGCATGAAAGTAGTGAGTCGGTTCGTAGCTGTACCAGTCTTTGGGCTCCATATAGTTCACACAGATATCGGCTATGCCGATTTCGCGGTACCGAGGAAAGTCCAGAGCCATCAGGTGCGGCTTTATACACGGATAAGAGCTAAACTTGTACTTCCGATAGTGCTCCTCTACCATCATGCGGAAATTGTAAAAGTCGGATAGCCACTTGTTGATGACCGACCAGTAGGCATAGTTGCGTTCCGGCCACTTCACCCAGTAGGGAGAGGTCTTCAGGGGGTAATCGGCCTTTACCAGCCCCGGGGGCTCGTAATCGAGGGGATATCGCCAGTCCCTGCTGAAATTGCAGTACCAGCCCATCGTGTTGGAGGAATGGATTTGCGTCTGCTCATCGGGCGCCGTGGCGGTCTCCACGTAGAAAAGCGCCTGGACAATCAGCTCGGGATTGTACCGCTCCATCGCCACGGCCAGTTCGTTGAAAACGCGGAGGTATTGATTCAGCACTGATCCCATCGCCGCGCAAGCATCGCACTCGCACCAGCCCAAGCCGTCATTGGCCAGGGCAATAAAGATATCAATCTGGGGATGTTCCCGGACAAACTCCATAACATTGTCTACGTATGTACGCCGTGCCTCAGCGTTGCTGATGCAGAACTGGCCCCTGTTCTTCCGTTCGCCCTCGATGAGCGCAAACCACTCGGGATGCTCCTCAAAATAGACCTTTGGCTGCAAGAAGGTGAAATAGCCATGCCCGCCTACGGCCAGGACTAGATCACGCTTCGTCTTTGCTGCCACAACAGCTTCCCATGCTCCTTCCCTGTAGTGATCCGCTCGTTTCCCGGGATAGACCTCGCGGAAATCAAACAGCACGTGCTGATCGATTCGCCAGCAATTCTTTCTGACTTTCGCCAGCCAGTCGCCGACGGCCCGCATATCCCGAACAGGATCATCCGTCGCGAAAGTCTCAATGTATGCAGCTCTCAGCTCGAATGCCGGGCGTTCGATCCAGACATTCTCATGAAAGGCGACAGTCTCCACCGTTGGGACAAGCTCATGGTGGCCTTCGTAATGGGCGAAATCCGGCGCGAACCAGCGACATCCCCATTTCTCCAACAACGCATAGATCGCAAAGAGCGTCCCACGCGTACAGGCGCCCTGAATCAGCAAATTGCCCTGGCGATTGCGGATGATAAAGCCGTCATCAAACCGGTGCCGCGGTCTGACGCAGAAGTGTGCTTCCACGGCGATCTGTGTTTGGCCAATGGAAATGTAATGCGCCGGTATGGTGGCCGGATCGGCACTAATCGGCAGTGTGACACCCGTCATCTGCTCGAGATATTTCTGGAGTTCTTCGGCCGCGAATTGCTCTACTGGGTCCGCGTCGGAGCCAACAACGATTACGTAGTCGGACCGTCCCTGCTCTATGACCGTTGCCGGATTGGTGGTGTGTGCAAGATCTGACTTCATGCTTGTGGGACCTCCGGTGACAGCAAGTATTGAGCGAACGCGCGACTCTGCCGGGATGCTATCAGATATCTGAAGGCCTGTGAATACATCGTCTGGCGCGTTCCGCATGGTGACGGTGACGGTTCCCTCGAGCTACTGGCCGAAGACTATCTTCCCGCGGCGGCTCATCGCAGGAGGTAGAGTCCCGCCCCACGGGGAGCCCAGTCGGGGGGCCCAGAGGTAGCTTCTGTCGCCGCGGGTGCGGAGCAGGTCGGCGCGGTAGGTGCCGAGGTTGCCGCTGGGCTCGATGGCAGTCTTGGGAATGGTCAAGAAGGCAGCCCACCAGCCGCTGCCGAGAACTGTCTGGACACTCACCCCTGGGGTCTGGGTTTCGGCGGTGCCGTCCGGGCGGCAGGTAACAGCAACAGCAGGCTCGGCGCCTTTGAATAGGCTAACGGCAACCGAGTCTTCATCGCTGATGGTGCCCGCCTCCGTGCAGAGGAAGGCGAGGTAGACGTTGGCGGAATCGTGGAGCATCTTGATGCGAGTAGGCACATCCGCGGGGAAGCCGAAGTTGTCGGGGGGCAGCCTGCCCTTGAGGCTGCCGCGAATCAGATAGGTTTCTTCGGCCTGCTGCCAGGCGAGGTCGTTGAGATCGAAGGAGGGGGCGCCGGCGACGGGGAGGACGGTGTAGGTGGGAACGTGGTCAAGCCATTTGTGTGCGGTGCGCGCCAGCACCAGGAAGGCCGATATGCCCTGGTATACCGACGAGCTGGGGTCGAAGATCTCGAAAGAATCGGTCATCCACTGCACGCGGCGGCGGTAGAGATTCTCGTCAGGCGAGTCGCTGGCGGCAGGAGCATCGCCCAAGCGGACCTGCATGGTGCCCTCTTCAGGAGCCGCGTCGCAGTAGAAGTAGCAAAGCTCGGAAGCATTGGCGGCGAGTACCGGCAGCCACGTGGTCACCCGGTCACTGACGTCCTCGCTGTCGGGTACATCTGGCGAATAGAGTGTGGCCTGGCCGTCAGCCGAGGCAACGAGCTTCATGCCCTGGGCGAGTTCACCACGGTAGGTGAGGCTGCGGTCCCTGCACTGGACCTGGGGATTGAGCCAGACGCCAGCGGTAGGGCTGAGCGTGATTCGGTAGCTGTGCTGCTGGTTAGTCGGATTGCGCACTATCCACGCGGCGTCGGGGCGCAATTCCCAGGAGCGCCGCGGGGGAAGGCTAACGGCGGCCTGGGCCTGGAGCAGGTAGCTCTCGAGATGCGCGATAACCTCGGGGGTATAGGTCTGGCCGTAGATGTGCACGGGGGTGTAGTCGTGGTCAGCCAGGTCGGGCCAGACGACGTTCTCGTAGCGGTCAATGAGCAGGCGGTAGAAATCGGTCATCGGCTGGGCAGCGGGGCCAAAGAAGTGCTCACAATAGTCGGCGAGGTAGGCGTCAATATCCAGGTCGGGATTCCATAGCAGCTTCATCCAGACCGAGATCATGAAGTGATCGCGAGAGAGAGCATTGCCGCCCGTGCAGTTGTACTCGCCGCTGATGAGGTCGCGGGTCTCTTGGAGCCAGCGCTGCTTATAGTAGGGGAAGATAACCGGCGCAGCCGTGGCCTGATCCTGATAGCAGTAGTAGTCAAAGATGTAGAGGCGGCTGCGGTCGTTGCCTACCTTGGCACTCCACTGCTTCAGCATATCGAGGTTCTTCTGGTGCGCGCGGGGCTGCTTGCCCACGTACTGGCGCGGCCAGTGTGTGGCCATCATAACATCAACATTGTCGGGCAGATCGAAGCCCGGCGGGTAGTAATGGCGGGCGTAGGCCAAGGTCGCCACACGCTTGTCCGGCCACCGTTGCTTGACCTCCAGCGCCGCACGGCGGACGAAGTCCCACCACAAGTCGGAATGGCGTTGGAGAATGTTGCCGCGGCGCATCAGGGCCTGACAGCGGTCACAGGCGCAGTCACCGTAGTTGTCGTTGGGCTCGAGGTAAACGTACTTCTCGGTGGGGGGCTCCCAATCGCCGCGCCACTGACCGGTGGCGAAGTAATGCTCCCAATCGGCGAGATACTCGGCGAGCACGCCCGGCTCGGAGTAGCACAGTCGCTTGAAGTCGCGCGTGCCATCTTGCTTAAGCAGGAAATATTCGGGATGCGTATCCTGGAAGCGCCTAGGCCAGCTTGTACCATGCTGCGTGTGGCTGACCATGAACATATTCGCCCGTCCCGAGAGCATGGCGGGTTTGAAGCCGTAGTGCCAGGCCCAGCCGTTCTGCCGGTGGGGGAAGACGGGGGCATCACGGTACTCAAGAGGCGTGGCCACTGCGAGGGTGGGTGCCTGGGGAATGCATGTGCCCAGTTCGGTGACTGCGCGCCATTCCTCGTTCTTGGGAGAATCCGGCGTGTAGATCTCGTGTCCGAAGTAGAAGCGGAAGTCGAGGAATCGCTCCAGGAAGATGTAGACTGCGTTGTGCGTGCCCCGGTCGAGTTCGAAGCTGCGGTTATTAGTACCGGGCGCAGCAACCTCACCGATGATGGCGAGGCCGCGCGGGAAGCTCTTGATGAGAAGACCCTCGGACTCGGTGGGCGGGGTGAGCTCATGCTGCTCGGAGAGCGCGCTGCGCCCGACGAGGATGAGAGTGCCGTCGGCGGGCGCGTCGGCGACCGTCACAATCGGCAGTTGCGCGCCGCTGGCCTTCTCCAGGTACTTCTGGAGCTCCTCGGCGGCGATCATCACCGTGCCTATCTTAGTGCTACGGGAGCCGGCGACCATTTGCAGCGAATCATCCACGACGATAGTGGCGCGGGGCTGACCGTTTTCTGTCAGTAGCAACTGGCCAGCCTCACACAGAGATGCGGGCAGGAAAACCATCAGAGCCAGAGTTGGGATAGCAAGCATGCTACGTAGCATGCACATATTCTACCTTTCATTGCCCATATGAGGCCAATAATGCGAGTGTAATTTGGCCCCTTTTTCGGCTGACTTACGGCACAGCACCAGGTTGTGCTAACACCACTATTTCGAGGTTCAACGTTGTGCCTTCCTTGTCCTGCTTACTGGGCCCAGCCGTCGTAGACATCCACCAGGTGCGTCGGCTTTGGGGGCTGTCACCCACAGCGCACCGGTCGAGAACCTTATGTGCCCACCATGCTTGGTACCGCTCCTTCGCCTCTTCCCAGTCTGGCTTATACAATAGTCCCACCTCAATACCCTCCCTCTGATTCACTGAGTTGATTTCGCCTGCTACCAGTCTTTGCCCTGCTGCCAATACAGAACCATTGGCTGAACAAGAGCCATCGTGCCGGTTTAGACCATTGCTGCCAGTGTAGGCCTGATGCTGGCGGCTGGCTTTGCGGTCGGAAACTCTACGACCGTCTGTTCTGCGCTGGCCCGAGTTTCTTGTCACGTCGGAAAAGAGAAGAAGGACATTGGCGCTCAAATGGCTAATTATCACCTGATAGCGGAAACTCTATTGTAGGGAGGCGGCACAATGAAAGTGGCGTTACGAAAAGGATCTGTCTGCTTGCTTGTCTGTGTGCTGGGATTGGTCGGAGCCTGGCAATCTGAGGCAGCTCAGAAAGAGGGACTATTGCTGTACTGTCCGTTTGATGGCTCGCTGGAATCAGAGGGCCCACTCAAACCTGAGCACAAGGAGTTCGGCGAGATTGAATTTGGGGAGGGTGTGCGGGGGCAGGCTCTAGGGCTGTCTGCCGAAAGCTTTGTGGACTTGTCGGCGAAAGGGCTTATCCCGAATGAGGCGGGGACTATTTCCTTCTGGGTCAAGCCTAACTGGCATCGCTTCCATCAGGTAGTGCCTCCTTTCCGATATCATCTTCTCTCGTATGTTACCGATAGCGGAGCTGGGCCGTGGCTGTTGTTCTACTGGCGCAGTAACAGCGGCGTTGTGTGCAGTTTTGCCCCCGGGAAGAAGCGGGGGAAGCATATAGCTATTAACCCCCGCTGGCGAGAGAAGGATTGGAATAACGTTGCTGTGACCTGGCAGGCGGGAAATCCGCTGCGCATTTTCATCAACGGTGAGGCCGGCCTGCAATACGGCGACGTGGAAACGCCACTACTCGGTCCGGCAGATGCGATTCGGCTTGGGGGGAAGGCTACAACAATCGCGGAAGCGTCTCTGGAGGGGCTCCTTGACGAATTGCGGATCTGGAACCGCCCTCTCTCGGCACAGGAGATCAGCCAAGACTACGAGCAGAACTTGCCGGAGGGCCTCGGCCCGCTTTCTGCGCCAATCCCTCCGGCTACTGAGGACGGCTGGGTCAACGTCAAGACCGCTTACGGCGCGGTCGGGGATGGCGTAGCCGACGACACCCTGGCCCTGCAAAACGCCTTTAGCAGCCGGCGGAGTATCTTTCTGCCGGAAGGTGTCTATCGGGTAACTGATACCCTGAACCTGGACACCAATACTTGTGTTCGGGGGGAAGGGTGCGGGTTCACCAGGATGATCCGGGGGTTGAATCGCACCGGCGTAAGCAGGATACTGTACGATGGCCCCGAGGGGGGCACTGTTGTTCTGGCCGACAACGCCAGGTACGCAAATCTGCGCAACTTCGCAATAGACGGCAACGACAAGGCCGCGATCGGCCTGATGTTTACCCATGCTTACAGCTACAATAACCACATTGAAGACGTTATGGTAACGCGCACGCTGGAGCACGGGGTGCTACTTAGGGTGTGCGGCCTGCTTACCTTTGACGGCTTGTACGTCTACGGCAATTCCGGCAACGGTGTAACCCTGGGCGTCTCAGAAAACGAAAGCGGGGTCAACGGCGTCCGTTTCCTCAACTGCACCTTTAACAACAACGGGCTATCCAATCAATACGACGGAATAGAAAATGTCGCCACTGGCTACGGATTCGGGATCATAGGGCACGTTAGCGTCATCAATGTTCGGAATTGCGTGATGGAGGGGAATGGGGGCGCGGCAATGTACGTTGGTCCACAGAGGGCAGTGGAGGTTACCTTCAGTGGTGTCTATACCGAGTCCAATGGCGCCTCGGTGGCCGCGGCAACAGCGGAATGGGCAAAGGGGAAACGTTCTGACCAGCCCCTCGGCAAAAGAGTGGCCATTATCGTTGACCGCAGTCCGGAGGGCCGACCCGACCAGTCTACTGTCACCTTTGACAACGTATTTCTTGCGGGGGGTAGTATCGGAATATGGCTCAAGGGCAGCCAGCCAGGCGGTCAGCCCATTCGTTTCAAGCATATCTACAAGCCGTGGGTGATCTATTCGGAACACGGTAACTGGGAATGGATTGACTCTACCGAGAAGTGTCTGCCCAATATCGTCAAAGCAACGGGGATTCTGCAAAAGGGCCAGCCCCAGTTTCGCCGGATAACCGATATTCCCACCGGCCATCCCGGTATTCTGGTAAGAGCTGGGCAGCGCCAGGTAATTCCCTTTGACCCCACTGGCATCACCCTGTACATAGATACCGACAATGGCGATGACGCCAACGACGGCCGTTCCCCGCAGGCAGCCTGGGCCTCTTTCGGCAAGGTCAGCCGACTATTCAATAATACCTTTCTCGACACGCCTTATATTGTCGAGGTCAGGGGCGAGAAACCCCTGGAAGGCGTGGCGCTAAAGAACATCACCGGCGATGGCACATTTTATCTGAGGCTCAACGAGGGTGTGGTGGTGCGCGATCTGGCATTGACCAATCTTGCCTGCCGGGCAGTAGTCGAAGGCGCTGCTGACGTGGAATTGCAAGAGATTGCTGTGGACCGTTGTCCTGCGGTATCCATCTACGATGCGCAAGTTACCGCCCGGGAGAAATCTACAGCCGCAAGTGTCGGAGGGAGCAGCGGCGTTGGCTTTTTCAATTGCAGATTTGTTGGTACTAATGATACCGGCACGGGGGTACGTGTCAAAGAGCTGTCGCGGATGACAGCAGTCGGCGGCGAAATCACCGGCTTCGCTGATTCGCAGGGAGTTGTTACCGATCCGGGAGCGGCGGCCGAGCTGCGCGAGGTAGAGAACCGGTGTGGGCAGTCTGAGCAGATGCCTTCAATGAGTCCGCCACTTGTACCTGTCCTCACCGAGCAACAACAACGGGCCTCTGCCGGGACAATCAACTGGTTACGGGCACGCCGGGAGTATCTCCAGCAATTCCCGCCCCAGGCCGTTGCCGTGGGTTTGGACGGGGGAGGCTTCTTCGAGGGGATAGAACAGGGATTTAAGGGAGTCCCCGGCATCTCGACTCAGCCTTTCGACAGCTTTACACAAGAGGCCCTGGCAGGATACAACGTAATTATGTTCCCGGCAACCACAGACATTCCTCGAAGCGCGGGCGACTGGCGCAATAGCGTAAGGACCTTTGTGGAACAGGGAGGAGGCGTCATCTTCTCACATAACTCCGTGGGGAGAGAGCCTGATTCGGCTTTCGCGCAGCCTCTCTTTCCCCAGGTCTGCGCGGGCTACGGCGGCCGGGTTGCCGAGGAGCTCACCTTGCAGGTGGTCGCCAAGCATCCGTCCGTAGGTGACCTGGAGGTGGGGAACACGTTCCAGCACCAGTACTTTGACCACCTCTATGTGAAGCCCGGGCCGCAAGGTACAACGGTTCTGGCCGATACCGAAGGCAATCCGGTGATGGTGGTAGGCCAGGTCGGCAAGGGCTTTGTCGTCTATACCGGGCAGATCTTTGGCCTGAGAGCGGACGACGGCAGAGTGGAGTCCACCGGGGACGAATGGAAAGTGCTCTATCACACCGTGCGTTGGGCCGCCAGCGGCAAGACTGTCCCTATGCCCCAATACACACCACGTGTGATCAGGAAAGTGACGTTAGACTTCGAGGCGGCCCCCGCAGGTAGCGATCTGTCGGGCTACGATTGGGCCAAACGGTTTGGTCTATTCCGGGTACGCAAGGCCGCTGACGACTCTCTGGGGCACGGCAAGGTCATTGTTGCTTCAGATCTGGGCAAGGAGGGTTGCCAGGCAACCAAGACTTCCCGCAAACTCAGCATCACTGGAGATGAGCAAGCGCTGGTTATGGAAGCGGATTTCTTCATCAGCAAGAAACCCACGAAGGAGCATGTGGTAGGAATCGGCGGTAATGCCTGGTATGCCGGGCCGCGCTTTGGAGTGGGCCCAAATTGTATTGTACTGTATGGCAGGGGACCGGATCATCGCTACAGAGCAGGCGGATATCCGCTCGTGCCCGGCCACTGGTACCGGCTGCGGCTGGTCCTGGATATGACCGCCAATCCGACGATGTTATTGGATGAGGCAGTGCCGGCGGACGGTGCTTTCAGCCTCTTTGTCAAAGACCTGAGCGCAGGAGATACCTCTTTCACCCCGGTTGAGGGTTTGCAGAACAAGGTAGTGGGACTTTCGCAGACCACACCGGTCTCAGTGCCTGCGTCACAGTGGTGCCAGATATGGGTAGCCGGCTTCCAAACCGATGCTGTGGAGATAGACAACATCCAGGTGAGCGAAGAGTATTGAGGCGGGGCAAATCGCGGAGGGGGTGCGGCAAGCAGGGGCGCAGCAGGCAATGGGGGCAGCAAGCAGCGCCCCTACTTGAAGGAGAAATACATCTTCTCACCAATGATAATTCCGTAGGTAGCCCAGCTCATAGCGGTTATGAAGTCGCCCATGATAACCCCCAGGAAGAAGGGCCGCGCCTGTTGGTAGGCTTTGATGCCGAAATAGCGCAGAATCATCGTCTTAATCAGCCAGGCGATAACAAAGGGCATCCACGTCTTGTCCATATTCCTGGTGAAGGCCAGGATGAAACCGACCGGATGAAAGGGCCACCCGTAAATATGCTGGCGGGCCAAGGTCAGGCCCACAGTGAGGACAGCACCACCCACGAAGACACCCAAGCCAAGCCAGTCAGCACGGCGCGGTGAGTCTCGCCAATTGGACAGAATGTTCATGGGCCGCTTGCCTACTGCTGTGTACCAAAACCGCACCACCGCGCTGGCTCCGCCGTACTTATAGTAGATGTGCAGCATAGACCAAACCGAGCTGATAATGGTCAGAAACATGCTCAGCGGCAGCGCCCAGCGCAACTGGCGGACGGAAATACCGGCCTCGTGGCGCATCTTCAGAGCGGCTAGCAGTTGCGGCATGTAGTTGTCACGGTAGTCGCCACCCCACCAGTGGTTATAAGCCAGAGCTATCTTCGTATCCATGGACAGAGCATTCGTGCCCGTGAGGCCGGTGATCAGGCCAAGCGGCCCCATGCGCGGGGGGTAGGTCTGGGCTGCTCCAGCCTCCGATACCACGCGACCGATGCATAGGGTGAACAGGAAGAAAAGCAGGAATAGCGGCAGACTTACAGCTACAGGCATGCCGCCGAAGTTGGCCAGCAGCACCAGGGCGGCCACCACAACGACAAAACCCACGATGGCGCCGGTGGGCGCGAATATCGAGACGCGGTCCTCTTGCGGAGTCCATCGGCGGGTCAATTCCTTTTTGATTTGGTGACGGGCAATCCACAGGCTAAGCAACATTAGCGCAAGCAAGCCTCCGGAGCCCTGTACATAGGTCATGGGTAGGCGCGCCAGGCCCGCGTCCTGGGCAGTGGCGCCGACGAGGCCCATCATCCCCCCGACGACCCATTCCACCCGCTGTAGGAGCCAGAAAAACCAACAGGAAAAAGACATCTCGGTGCTGAGCAGAAAGGCGACACCAATCGCCCAGGGGTGTAAGCCCATTGAGATCTGCTTGATGTGATTCAAGGGCGGCCTGGTGAAGCCTCCCCGCAGATTCCTGCTGCCCAGACGGAACCGGGGAAAACTGGGGTAAATGAAGTTGATGTAGTTTATGCTCTGTAAGACCGCCGGAACGGCAAAGCCAATCCACATCACCTTGTTGCCCCAGAAACGGGATAGCTGGTGCACCTGGGTCATTTCCAGGGGAACTTGCACCAGCGGAAAGGTAAGCCGTTCGTGTTCCACCCATTGCCGGCCGACCAGGCTGGTGGAGAACATCGCGCCGACCATCAGCAACATCAAGAGGCTGCACCAGTAGCCCAGGGGCAACAGCCACGCGGATATCGTTTCCCAACTGTACAGCGTGGTAGTCGCCTCGTAGAAGCCCAGCACCGCCGGCCAGGACTTGACTGCGAAGATATCCGGCACCATCGGCAGGAACTCTTCCCACTGATTCTCGGGGGTGGCGAAATACTGTCCGGCGGCCATATAGTTGAGCATGAACGGTGGCCCGCAGATGCCGCTGGCTGCAACGGAGATGGTTATCATCACATAGATAAGCAGTAGTTCAGAGCGCTCCAGACCCAGGCGGCCGGAAATAGTCCGGAGGGCCAGCGTGAGGACCGCAGCGACGAATAGAACGGATACGCCGCCCGGTTGCAGCGTGTAGCTCCCCCACGTGGTGGTTTGCACGACCACGTAGGCATACGTGCCGAACCAGACGGAGGGAGGTATGAGCAGGCTGCCGATCAAGACCGCTCGCCACCAGGGAGGACTGCTCTTATCGGTTCCTTCCTCCGACCGGTGCACTGCTCTCATCAATCAGACTCCTGTAAGAAGTTTTCGGCCTCTTCCTGCCAGCCTACGAGCGATTTGACGGCGGAGAGCCTATGAACTGACGTCTAGGCCGTGGCGCTCGGCCAGAAGCTCTGCCACGTGCCGAACCGGCTGCTGCCAGCCGCGTGACCGAACCCCGTAGTCAATCTGGATAATACAAGCCGGGCAGGCCGTCGCCACGATTTCCGCACTTTTGTCGGCGATGCGGCCCAGATGACACGGATCGTGATAGGCAACGGTCGTACCTTTATTCGTGAGTCGGGGCAGAGCCACCTTCACGAAATGACGACCAGCACGGCGTCTTGCCGGCGAAGCAGTGGTCCTGGCGGGGCATGCCCTGCGGGCATTATTCGGCGTTTCAGATCCTTTGTCCTTATGGTGAGCTGACCACCGCCGAGACGTGGCCTGGTTTCGTTGGGGGGAGGGAATTGAAGGCCGGGTCGCGAATTACGCTCTGTTGCGGTCCGATAAAGCTGGTGGCATAGGCGTATGCTCTGGCGCCGGGCGCGGCGAGGTCTTTCCGAGTTTCGCTATCCTCTGAAGGTAGGCTCAGGAGGCCCAAATTGGGAAAATTGACGATGTTCTTGGGAGTAGGTCTGCTAGTTGGCATTCTCTCGGCACTGCTGGGGATTGGTGGCGGTGTGCTGCTAGTGCCCGCCTTGGTGTTTATATGGGCCTGTGAGATGCACACCGCCGTGGGTACATCCCTGGTGGTGATTTTCCTGTGTTCACTGGCGGGTGCGATTCGCCACTATTCGTTGGGCAACGTGGATGTGACACTGGCGGCAGCAATATCGGTTGGAGCAGTCGTCGGCAGCTTCTTTATCGGCGCGCCGCTGGCTGAAGCGATTCCTGCCGAGACCTTGAAGAAGCTCTTCGGCATCATCCTGATTCTATTCGGGCTGCGGATGAGCGGAGTGCCCGAATACGTGGTGAAGCTGATGCAGAGCGCCGGCGCTGCCTGACCCAGCGGCTGCCCGGTTGTCGCTTCTCATGCCCGGCTGGGTAAGCACTTTGTCCGCTGGCGTGCTGCGTTTCGCCACTACGGCAGGTCTTCCTCGTCGCCGAGGCGGTAGCCCAACTGCGGATGCGTAAGGGGTACGGCGCGGGTTATCGTAAGCGCGTAGACCGCCTGCGCGCCGGCTCGCCGCAGCACGGCGGCTGCGGCGTTGAGCGTGCTGCCGGTGGTGTAAACGTCGTCAATGAGCAGTAAGCCCTCGCCGGCTACTGCCGGGGCATCGGCTACGGCAAAGGCGCCTTGCACATTCTGGCGGCGCTGAGTGGGACTGAGCCCGATCTGAGGCTTAGTGTTTTTCCGGCGCACCAGAACCTGCTCCAGGCAGGGCAACTCAAGCAGAGTGCTGAGTCGGCGAGAGAGGAGCACCGCCTGGTCAAATCCCCGCCAGCCACGGCGGTGCGGATGGAGCACAACTGGCACTACACCAGTTAAGCTGGCCCAGGGCAGGCCGTCGGGAACGAACCGCTCGGCGAGCACGCGCTCTGCCAGCAGTTCGGCCAGCGGTTCAGTCAACCGCTGGCGCCGCTTGAACTTAAGCCTGATTACGGCCTCACGCAAGGTTCTCGTATGCAGGCCCACGGCCCGGGCGGCGTCAAAGCGCGGCGGCTCCTTCCGGCATTCCCCACAGACTACGGCGTGGCTGGCTGATTTGGGGAGGGGCTTACCACAACACTGGCAATAGGGCGCGCTGATAAACTCGAACTGCTCCCGGCAGCTTGTGCAGATCACCTCGCGGCCCAGGCCGGAGCAGACCTCGCAGGCGGGCGGGAATATCAGCTCGAGGAGCTCCTCACCCAGTTTCTTGAGGCGACTCATGCCGCGTGTCTCACCCATTAGTTAAGGTTCGGACAACTTGAATTCAATCCAGCAGCGCAGCAGCTCTCCGACACTCCAGGCCTGGGCGATACAGCCGCGCGGATAGTGCGGTAGCTCGCCGTCGAATATCTCGGATATCGAACCCAGCCCCGCCTGCTGGAGGTGGTCGCGCAGCGGCTGGAGCAACTCGCGCAGGTATTTCCTGGTCTCGCCGCTGAGGCCGTGGAGCTTGACGTACGCGCTGATATACGGGCCCAGTAGCCACGGCCAGACCGTCCCCTGGTGGTAGGCGCTGTCGCGGGTATGCTGGTCGCCGAAGTATCGGCCACGGTAATCCGGATTGTCCGGCGCGAGCGTGCGCAAGCCGTACGGCGTGAGCAGCTTCTCGCCGACATGCCACAGAATCTGCGCTGCCTGGTCTGCCGACACCAGATTGTACGGCAAGGATGGTACAATTACCTGGTTGGGACGCAGGGCAACGTCGGGCTGGCCGGCGGTGATGTAGTCGTACAGGTAGCCGAGCTGGGGGCTCCAGAATGCGCGCATGAAACTGTTGCCCACCTGGTCGGCGCGAGCTGAGAAGTCTGCGGCAGCGTCCGCCTGGCCCAGGCTTTGAGCAAACCCCGCTGCGATGCGCAGGGCGTTGTACCACAGGCCGTTGATCTCCACGGCCTTGCCGTGCCGGGGTGTGACCGGCCCGGTGCCGGGGTCGGCATCCATCCAGGTGAGCTGAGTATGTTCGCTGCCCGCCGACAGCAGGCCGTCGCCGTCAGCAAAGATGTCGAACCGGGTGCCGCGGCAGTGCCAGTCAATGATCTCGGTAAGCACTGGGTAGAGCAGGTCGGCCAGGAACTCAGTATCCCCGGTTGCCGCAATGTACCGGTGAGCAGCTATGAACATCCACAGGGCGGCGTCTACGGTATTGTAGCCAGCGCCGCTGCCGGTGTCGTCGAAGGTATTGGGCACCAGACCCTGTTCCGTCGCCTCCGCGAAGGTCTGAAGTACCGACTTGGCTTCGTCGAAACGGCGGGTAGCGAGCAGAATGCCGGGGAGAGCGATCATCGCATCGCGGCCCCAGTCGGTGAACCAGGGGTAGCCGGCGAGTATGCTGTGCCGCTGTCGGCCCTTGACCTGCCGGCACACTACGAACTGATCAGCCGCACAGGTGAGTGTGCGCGCGAATTCATCCTGCTCAGGAAGGTCGGCGACCAGCCGGACCCGGCGCTGCCGCTCCGCTTCCAGCCAACTCTCGGGGTCGAAAGAGTCCGGGGGTTCGGTGGAGGCGCATAGATAGACGGTCTCGCCGGGAGTAATGGTCCATCTGATTACGCCCGGGCTGTAGATGTCCTCGGTGCAGTCCAGGCCGCGGTCGCGCTCGCGATGATAGAGGTAGTCGTAGTACCACAGCCCATCCGGCCATAGTTGTCCTTGGGGGTATGTCATGGCCAGTTGGGAGGACTCGTCGTACGGCTGGATAGTGAAGCTGGTGGCGTCACGGTGTAACTGAGCGTCAAGCTGGCCGTGCGCGTGCTGGAGGTGGTGGTAGTCACGTCCGGCAATCAGCGGACGAACCGACAGGCGGCAGGGCGCAGCGGCGGCGGCCAGGTGGTAGGCAATTATCGTCTGATTATGGCCGTGCCGCATCGTTACGGCCTTCTCGAGGGTTACGTCGCCCAACTGGTAGGTCATTACCGGCCAGGGATCGAGGCGGAATTCGACCAGATTCAGGTAGCCCTGGGGATGAACGATGTCGCTGGCATACACGCTGGTGGCCAGGTCGAAAGTACGCGCGTTGCTCTCAAGCTGCTCTTCGACCTTGGCCAGGAGCACGCGCCGGCCCACCGGCGGGCGCGTGGCCGCCACCAGCAGCCCATGATACCGCCGGGTGCTGGCTCCGACTATCGTCGAGGAAGCAAATCCTCCCAGTCCGTTCGTCTCCAGCCACTCCAGTTGGAGGGCCTTGTCGAGGTCACAGATGGTGTCGGTTCCGAACCGGATCATCTCCACCACGCCCTTTTCTCACCAGTGTCACCGGCAACTAATCCAGCTTGCGCAGAGCTGCCACCGCCAGGAGCCCGGCGAGCGTCTTGGCGTCGGTTATCTCGCCGCGCACACAGGCAGCCACAGCTTCGGCCAGCGGCACGGCCCTGATCCGCAGGATTTCGTCGTCATCAGAGCGGGCTGACGCGGGTTGCAGCTCTTCAGCCAGAAAAATGTGAATCAGCTCCTGCGAGTAGCCGGGAGCGAGGTAGATGGAAAAGAGCAGTTCCAGGCGGCTGGCTGTGTACTTGATCTCCTCGCTCAATTCCCGCTGCATAGCTGCTGCGGGCTGCTCGCCGGCTTCGACGAGGCCGGCGGGAATCTCCAGAAGCGCCTGCCCGACGGCGTGCCGCCACTGCTCAACCAGCACGACGCGACCATCAGGCAGCAGCGGCACCGCGGCAGCGGCCTCCACATGCTCGACTATCTCGCGGGTGGCCGCGCGGCCGTTGGACAGGCGCACGGTGTCGCGCCGCAGACCCACAATGCTGCCGGTGTAGAGTTGCTCGGAGCTAATCGTCTCTTCAGCAAGTTCGGTGCCGTCAACGCTCAACGGGGTTGGTTTCTCAGGTTTGTCCATTGTATCCTTGTATTCGTGGGGATGTGGGTAAAGTCCTTCCTGAGCCGCCTACCGCGAGACGTGGTAACTATCATCCGCAGGGAGGTCATTGCAGCCCAGTTGCGAAATTACGGAGAGTTTTCCAACAAACATACGACGGGAGACCGGGAGAATGGAGTTTTTCGACTGTAACGTTCGGATAGGGCCGATCTCAAGCCCGCCGCCGGTGGTGCCACCGTACGAATGTGGCGACATCGTTCAGGAGCTGAGCGAAGCGGGTATCAACACTGCACTAGTCTACCACAGTTGGGCCGAGGAATGGTCGGTCGCCCGGGGCAATGAGAAGCTGCTGGAGGAGATAGCGGGTTATGAGCAGCTTTACCCCTGCTTTGTGGCGCTGCCGGCCGCGACGGGGGAGATGCAGCCGCCTGGGGAACTGGCGGCGATGGCCAGGGAACTGCATGGGGCAGTGCGCGTCTACCCGCAGCTTCATAACTTTGAACTTGTTGACTGGTGCTGCGGGTCCCTGTTAGGGGCGCTGGCGGAAGCCGGGGTGCCTCTGTTGGTCGAGATGCAACAGACCACCTGGCTGCAAGTTGAGCAGGTACTGGCCGAATATTGCTCGCTGCCGGTGATTATTCTCGACGCGGGCTACCGGATAAACCGGCGCATATTCCCGCTCTGGGAACGGCACGATAACCTCTACCTGGAGCACAATACATACAAGCCCTTTTGGGGTATTGAGGATGTCTGCGCGCGATTTGGCCCCCAGCGATTGATCTTCGGGACGAACTTTCCGGTGCACACGCTGGGCAGCGCCATATCTCCGCTGACATATTCTGAATTGAGCGATGGAGATAAGCAGCTCATCGCCACCGGCAACCTGCGTCAGTTGCTGGGTTTGGAGGGCCGATAGATGAATCAGGATTCGGTGCTTGCGGAAAAATGCTGGTGGGGTGAAGCGCTGACCGACGAACTGGTGATTGATATGCACGCGCACCTGGGGCCGTGGCTGGCGTTTCCGGTGGTGGACGATGGCAGCGTGGAGTCGTTGGTGCGGCAGATGGATCTGGTTGGGATTGACTGCACCCTGGTCAGCCCGCACGTGGCCATCGGGCCGGATTGGCAGGAGGGCAACCGCCAGGCCTATCAGGCGCACAAGCAGTTCCCGGACCGCGTGCGGCCGTACTTTACCCCGAATCCGAAGTATCCGTGGGCGCAGATGGAAGTAGAGACAGACAGGTGGCGCGAAGAGGGCATACTGGCCGGCTTCAAGCTGCATCCGGCAGTGCATGGCTACGCTAGTACCGATGACCTGTGCGTCCCGATATATGAATACGCCAACGAGCACAGTATCCCCATCTTGAGCCACGAGTGGAAGGGCGAGAAGGTAGAGGGGCAGCATCCGCTGCGCGGGCTGGCGCAGCGCTACCCCAACGCCACCTTCATTAACGCCCACTCGGCCATGAATTGGGAGGACCCGCAGGGCTGGGCGCAACGACAATCAATTCTGACGGCAGCCGCGGCGGGCCAGGACAATGTATATCTGGACATCACTGGGTCAGTAATGTACTACGGTCTGCTGGAGGAGATGGTCAACCGCATTGGGGCCGAACACGTCCTATTCGGGACCGACGTGCCTTTCCTGGATGGTCGGGCACAGGTGGGGCGCATACTGACATCGCGGCTTACCGACGACCAAAAGCGGCTGGTTCTGGGCCGCAACGCCGCCCGAGTTTTCGGTTTGTTTGGCCTCTAAACAGCGGAGTTATGGGCTTATGAAGGGCTTTTGCGGCGGAAAACGGCTTCAAGCTGAAGTGGTGATGAAGACCAGAAACCTAGTTTTGCTTGCATAGAATTTGACTTTGCTGGGTATAAGACGTATAATATGCTCGTATAAAGTATTGGCCAACGCGCCTGTTTGGCCTATATGGTGTTATCCAGCAATCTCTCGCAGGGCAAGAGAAGCAGCAATAATTCGCCGAACAACATGCACTATGCACTGGCGATTGTGCGATGATCGCCCGGGAGGATGCTCAAATGCTGAGGTTGCGATGTGTAGTAGGTGTGTTGTGCCTTCTAGTAGCAGTGCCGGCCTTTGCCGGCGGACCTTTCGTACCCCCTAAGGAAGAGCCTCTCCGCGAGGAGGTCACCCTACCGGAAGAGGAATGCTACGTCCCCACCGACCACTGGGCGTATGATGCTGTCCAGCAGCTTATGGATATGGGCATCATCATTGGCTACCCCGACGGCTGTTTCCGGGGCGACCGGGCGTTGACTCGCTACGAGTTCGCCATGGCGCTGAGCCGGCTGCTGGATACCGTTGACCAGTTCGCGGTGGCGGGTCCGCCAGGTCCAGCGGGGGAGAGGGGGCCAGCGGGGCCGCCAGGACCGGCGGGTGCTCCCGGCCCAGACGGGCCGATCGGACCCCCGGGACCACCTGGGCCCCCCGGTGACGTACCGGACTTGACCGATACTGTCATGCGGCTGCTCGAGGAATTCTCCGCGGAGATCAGCCAAGTTCGGGGGGACCTGGATGATGTTGGCCGTGAGCTAGGCGATCTGGGCGAGCGGGTCGGCGATCTGGAAGGGCGACGGCGCCCGCTAATCGAGGCGTTGATCGAATATCGCATCGGCTTGATCGGCGACAAGCTGGACCACACCGGCCAAGCTGACGACCTGACGGTGCTGTTGTCCTTTACCTACGACTTCGATCCCAAGACTACTGCGAAGATCGGGCTGAAATTCGCCGACGGAATGCTGCCTCTGACTGTCCTGGGCACGGAGGTCCTTGAAGGGGACCCATACAGTAATCCGCCGGGGGCGTTTGACGAGGGCTACGGGCAGGATAACTTCTGGCTGGACGAGGCCTGGGTATCGCACACTTACGGTGAGGATGACTTCTGGCGCTTCGGCCGCCAGTTCCAGCACCATGGTCTCGGGCTGGTGGTGAACAACGAGCGCCGCGCTCAAAACGGTTTCCGCCGCCGCTTTGACGGTATATTCGGCCTCAGCAACATTGACCTTGATCTGTTTTATGGGGGCAGTTCCTACGACTGGTCGCCCATACCGACCGGTTCCGTGAATAGTGATGGTTACTTCTCGGGGCGCCTGGAGTACGACGGTGGCCGCGTTGATCTGGGGTTGACCTGGTTGCCCGACGGCGTGGGTCAGGAAGATGCGCGGGGCGTAGACTTGTCCTACCGCTGGAGCGGCGACAAGTACCTGGTTGCGGAATATGCCTGGCTCTTCCACCACGCCAATCGCTATCGGTGGGTGAGAAAGAACCGGCCTGAGGCCTACGCGGCTGCCCTGGATCTGTACAAGACCGACCGGCTGTGGTTGCAGGGCTGGTATTCGCTGGTGGATGCTGAGTATGACATCCAGTACTCTTCGCTGCATCCGTATGTGAAGATAGAACAGCGCAATAAGCCCCTCAACGTGCTCTACTGGGACCGGTGGCTGAAGCGCCGACCGGTATTGACAAACCTGGAGTTCATCGGCGGGAATGTATGGACACACCTGGGCGAATTCCCGCTGCACTTCAGCTACTACCACGTGGATGAGGAGGCCCCGAATTGGTTCTATAATTGCCAGGTCTCTTCGGTGGTATTTGACGAGCTCTGGGCCCTGCGCACCTATCGGCAGCTCAGCGAAAACGCCAGCGTCCAGCTTACCTACGCGCAAGCGAAACGGGGCACCGATCCAAATGTCCAGGTTCTGCCTCCTCCCGCCTCGCCCCCCACGACCACGGACCTGGGGTCCATTGGCACCCAGAAGTTCTTGCAGCTTGAGTTTCTCCTGGGATTCTAAGCACTGGCACGTCCGGGTGCCTATAGTCGGGACGTAGGCATTATGTGCGCAAAACTGTAGTCCTACGTAAGAGCGAGACCACCCGAAAGGGTGGTCTTTGCTTGACCATCAGGCAGTAGGGCGATTCCTCCACTCAGGCCGGTAGTAATGGCTTATATCGGGGCTCTGGTCCTGGCCGGGAAGGAATTGTCGTCGGTCACGGAGAAGTAAGACACTGATATGAACTGGTTGCTGGCCGTCGTGAATAGTACGTATACCAACGATAGGCCCTCTGCTCCCCCGCGCAAGTGGCGGATTGCCGGCTTGGTTGCGGTGATAATCGCGCTCCTGATCGTCTGGCGTGCCTGGCCCAGGCCGCTGCCCGTGGACGTCGTGGCGGTCCAGAAAACCGCGCTCATCGGGCAACTGTCAGCCACCGGCGAGGTGGAGGGGCTGGTCGCGCGGGTGGGTGCCAAGGCGGGTGGGGAGATCGAACAGGTCTATGTCGAGGAGGGCCAGGCAGTCGCCGAAGGCCAACCGTTGGCCCGGGTCGGCCCGGCGCCTACCGGCCTCCCGAGTTCGACTGCGCACGTGCTGGACTTGCAGGTGATAGAAAGCCCGTTTGCGGGGGTAGTGGCCCGCCGTTACGTTGACCCGGGCGATGCCGCGGTGCCCGGCCAGCCTCTCTTCGCCATCGTTGATCCCCAGCGGCTGTGGGTCATCGCCTACATTGACGATACCGATTTGTCGAAGGTATGCGAGGGCATGACCGTGCAAGTCTCCCGTCCGGCGTATCTCTCCCGCAGCTACCATGGACAGGTAGTTTCAGTCAGTCCCCTGGCCGAGCCGCGCAGCCAACTGGAATCGGGAGCACGCACCGTACGCGCCCGGATCCAGCTTACCGAGCTGATGCCCGGCCTGGTCCCGGGCGTGGAGGTGAACGTGGACGCGACGGTCACGCTGCGCAGCAAAGCTTTGCTGGTGCCCGTTGACGCCATCTGGGAGCAGAATTCGCGACGCTACGTCTGGGTGGTCCGCGAAGGGCGTGCTGAGAAGCAGCCCATTGAGATTGGCCAAAACAACTACCTGGCCGCGGAAGTGCTGGCGGGGCTGGAGGTGGGGGAGATGGTAATCATCAGCGGCAAGGAGCTCCTTGAAGCCGGGCAAGTGGTACGCCCCAGTGAGGTCTCGGTTCCGCTGAATGTAGAGTAGCGCGACGGCGATGCGCAGTCCTACCGGCACTACTATCCTATGAATCCCCATATCACTGTGCTGGAAAAGGTTACCAAGACTTATATGCTCGGGGAGGTCCCTGTGCCCGCGTTGCGCGGGGTTGACCTAGAGCTTGAACCGGGTGACATCGTCGTGCTGCTCGGGCCCAGCGGCTCGGGCAAGACCACGCTAATCAACGTCATCGGCGGGTTGGACAGTCCCACCAGCGGCACGGTCATCGTGGCCGGGCAGAATATCACCCAGGCGAGTGAAGAACAGCTCACCCGCTTTCGCCGCCACACCGTCAGCTTCGTCTTCCAGTTCTTCAACCTCGTCCCCACCCTGACTGCGCTGGAGAATGTCGAGTTGGTTGCGGAGCTGAGCGGAGTTGATACTGATTGCCTCGACTTGCTGCGCCGGGTGGACCTTGGTGAGCGCGCTCATCACTTCCCTCACCAGCTCTCGGGCGGCGAGCAGCAGCGGGTGGCAATCGCCCGGGCACTGGCCAAAAGCCCGCAGTTGCTCCTGGCTGATGAACCCACCGGCAACCTCGATTTCCGCACGGGCATTACGGTGCTGGAGGTGCTGCGAGATATCAACCGCGATGACGGCCTCAGCATGCTGTTGGTTACGCATAACGAGGTGATAGCCGAGATGGCCGACAGCGTCATCAAGCTACGCAGCGGCCGGGTCGTGGATATCATCTGCAACGACTCGCCGCTGCCGCCCAGCGAGATTCGCTGGTGAGCACGATGCTGCGCCCTTCGCGCCTGAATCTGAAGCTGCTGCGCGACCTGGGGGCCACGCGCTCGCAGGCCCTCGGTCTGCTGGTCGCGATCGTATTGGGTATTGGTCTATTCCAGACGACGTACTTGACAGTCCAGAACCTCGAAGCCACCTACGCGCTGTGCTACGACACCCTGCGTTTCGCTGACTTTACCGTCCCGGTCAACCCCACCAGCGATGACCTGCTGTATAAGATACGGGCAATTCCCGGGGTGCGCGAGGTCACTGGCCGGATCGTGGTGGATGCGAAAATCGAGCAGCCCCACGCCGAAATACCCTCCGTGCTTGGGCGGTTGATATCCCTACCCACTAAGCAACGCACAGCGATCAATGACGTCAAGGTGACCAGCGGGCAGTACTTCACCGACTCCGGGCGCCGCGAGGTGCTGCTGGAGGGTGACTTCGCCCGCTTTCACGACTACCAACCGGGCGACACCATCTACATCACCATCCGCGGCCGGCGCATCTCCTTCCGCGTGGCAGGTACCGTTGCCAGCCCGGAGTACCTCTATCCCATAGCGAGCAAGGAGTACCTCTATCCTACGCCAGAGACCTTTGGCGTAGTGTTCCTCCCCACCACCCAGGCCGAGCGGTTGCTGGACATGCCCGGAATGATTAACGAGGTGTGCGTGCTTGCCGAGCCGGGACAGCGCAAGCGGGTGATGGCGGTGGTGCAGAGTATGCTGGAGCGTTACGGTAGCCAGGAGCCGGTGCCGCGCGAGGAGCAGCCCAGCAACAAGCTGCTGACTCTGGACAAGGAGGGGATGCGGGGAATGGGGGTACTCTTTCCCCTCTTTTTCCTGAGCGCGGCGGCGCTGATCGTCTACTCCGTGCTCTCCCGGCTGGTGCGGCTGCAACGCGCCCAGATCGGCTTCCTGCGTGCCAGCGGCCTGAGCCGGGGGGCAGTAATCACCCACTACTGCCTCTACGCTCTCTTACTCGGCGTGTTCGGCGGACTGATTGGCACGGTTCTGGGCCAATGGGGCAGCCGCCCATTTACAGTATTCTACTTGAGCTTTCTGGAAGTCCCGTTCGAGGCCTACGCGCCCAGCGGGGGGGTGGCGCTGGTCGGAATGATGATCGCTGTTTGCTCTTGTGTGGGCGCCGCGCTGCTGCCGGCGCTGGGGGCAGCCCGTCTGGCTCCCGCCGAGGCGATGCGAGCGGTCGCGCCACCAGGCGGGATGCGCCTGACGGTGATG
>JALGTU010000018.1 GCA_029821195.1 Candidatus Zipacnadia bacterium | reverse complement strand
ACAGTGAAGTCGTCGTCCTCCTTGAGTGGCACAAGCTCGTAGACCTGGGTGACGGGCGTGTCAGTGCCCTGCGTCCAGCCTTGGGCGAGGCCCTGCTGGAAGATGTGCACCGGATAGGTGCCTTTGGCGGCGGGGGCGGGGATGGTGAAGCGTTCGCCGATGATCTCCACGAAATCGTCGCGGCAGTTGGCCGGATTGATGCCGAAATCGCCACTGTCGGGGTCGTCAGGCTTGCCGTTGGCATCAATATCCTCGGGAGCGCTAAGGCTACTGTCACCTCGGATGGCCAGGGGGAGATTGTCGGCGTTGCGTTTGAATTGCTCGATGATGCTCTCAAGCTGGCGGGCGCGCTCGGTGCGGGTCTCTTCCACCTCCAGGACTCCCAGCAACTTGGGGAAGCCCACGGCCAGCGCCCAAATACCCACCATCAGGATCCCCATAGCCACCAGTACTTCGACTAGGGTCATACCTGTTCGGGTTGCCCGCGCAAACCGGCCGCCGTGGAACGTTGTCGTAGAGTAGAGCAGTCTGTCTCCAATAGTGTGCTTGGCGGCCGGTTCGCTGCGCGGGAATGAGTTATAAGATTGCGAAACAATCATTTCAGACCCTCCCGCTGCGGTCTGCGCTGTCATCTATAATATTGTACCCTGAACCGAGTTGATAGAAACGAGGCAGCTTAGGCTGGGTAGGACCGCCGACTATTCGTGCTCGGACAGCTATCAGAAGTTCTGGTGCACCCACCCGCAGACTGGCGTGGCGTCGGCCCAGGCGTGAGTATCCGGATCCTCGGTGGGCACTCCCGTCTTTTCGGCATCGCCCAGGTTTTTCCAGTAACCGGTGCTGGTTTCTCCGGACAGGCGCACGATCAGGTCGAGTTGGTGCTCCTTGGCCTCGACGAACTTGCCGTGATATGGACAGTGAGTGACGATTGTATAATCAGGCGCGTGTTTGTTGCTCAGCCGCGGGAAGTTCTTCCAGGACAGGCCGGCCTTGTCCAGCCAATCAGGCCGTCTCGTAGCCGTTACTGTGACCGTGGTCGTCCGCATCGCTGCAATCGTCGCTAGTATCCTCGCCGTTGCAGTAGATATAGCCGTAATAGTTGTACAGAATGCGGCGCGGCTCTTGCTGTGATGCGGAAAATGGCCTGAACTCCCACGTGTCGCCGTCACCGTCAATATCGTCCCAGTCAATAATGCCGTTGTAGGAGCAGTAGATGCGGTCGCGGCACTCTTGAGCGTTCTTCAAGGCCTCGCGGTCGTCGGGGCAAATGAAGAGGTTGAGGTCCTCAATGTATTCGGGGTACAGATCGCTGAACCCGCCATGGTACTTCTTGTCGCCGATATCGTCGTAGTAGGGTGAAGGCGGATAGCGACCATTGTCTTTGCGATATTGGTTCAGCTTGGTGACGAGTTGCATCATATTATTGCGGCATTTGACCTGGCGCGCCTTCTCACGGGCCGTGCTGAATACCGGAAACAATATCGCCACCAGGACACCGATGACGGAGATAACGACCAATAGTTCAATGAGGGTAAAACCTCGGCGACCGCTCCACCGATGCATATTATGAGGGCCTCCTTGTAATGGCACAAACGGTGCGAACAACGACGGGAATCACATCCACACGAGGAATTATTCGCCGACGTTGCTCAATGACCTTTCTACCCGCAACAAACTACCCTTAAACATTGAGACTGGAATGAGCTTGTCCTCAGCGATACCAACTCAATAGCCAGAGGGTGGTCGGCTCGGGGTACAGGAGCATAACAATGCCAGCCAGGGCCATCATTGGCCCGAAGGGGATATAATCGCCTCGCTGCTTTATCCGCAGCGCCAGAAGCAGTATGGAGACGGCGGCGCCGATGAGAATCGAGAGTAGGAAATAGCTGAACAGGGCATAGCCGGGGCCCAGCACCGCCCCCATCGCGCCGGCCAGCTTGACATCGCCCATCCCCAGTGCCGGCTTGCGCAGTAGGGTCTCGAACAGCCAGCCAATGAAGAGGAATACGCCCCCGCCCATCAGCAGGCCAACGATCGAGTGTGGCAGATAAATGGTCAGGACATCCGGACCGATTTGTTGGGTAAAGGCAAGCGCCTGGTCGAGGCCCTGGGTCCAGAGGTGGTAGATGTTGACACCAATCCCGAACAGCGCCACCGCCACGCTGCACTGGTCTGGGATAATCATATGTTCCATATCAACGAAGAAGGTGACCAACAGGGCAGCGCAGGCGGCGAACAGGCCCGCTGCGTAGGGCGTGAATCCGTGCATCTGCCAGCAAACCACTGCCAGGACCCCGGTGACCGCTTCCACGACCATATACCGGGCGCTGAACCGAGCCCCGCAGTGTCGGCAGCGCCCGCGCAGGATCAGGTAACTGAAGACCGGAATCAGGTCAATGAAGGTCAAGCGGGCCCCACAACTGTAGCAATGAGAGGGAGGACTGACCAGAGACTCTCCCTGGGGCAGCCGGTAGATTACGACGTTGAGAAAGCTGCCGATGCTGGCACCCAGCAGGAATGTCAGAATGCCAGTTATCCAGAAAGCTTCCATCGGAGATGTCCGGCGCATGGCCGGGAGCAAAGAAATTACCCGCAGCCCAGTAGCCGGGTACGTCCCGTCCACTGGCGGAGCCTCATAGACCCCTAAGGATGCTACGGAATGATATCCGTGGCAGGCATAAAGCTGCGGGCTACGATACCAGGTTGTTACTGGCTAGACAACTGGTTAATGATCTCGACTAGCGGCAGGAACATCGAAACTACGATGAACCCGACGATCACGCCCAGGAACACAATTAGCAGCGGCTCGATGGCCGATGCCAGGCCGGTCAGGGTGGCGTCCACTTCCGCCTCGTAGAAGTCCGCCACCTTCTCGAGCATGTTGTCGAGCTGCCCGGTTTCCTCACCGATGCTTACCATCTGCACCACCATGGGCGGGAACTGGCGCGACGCCGCCAGCGGATCGGCGATGGTATCGCCCTGGCGGATATTGGCGCGAGCGGCCAGGACGGCATCGGAAATCATGTCGTTGCTGATGGTACCCGCGGTAGTCTCCATCGCCTGGAGGATCGGTACGCCGCTGCCCAACAAGGTGGCCAGCGTGCGCGAGAAACGCGCGATGGCGATCTTGTGGATTAGACTGCCGAATACCGGCACCTTGAGAGCAAGCATATCGTAGTAGCGCTTGCCGGTCTTGGTCGCCCTAATGCGGTTGAAGACAATAATCATGCCGATGACGATGAGTATCGCCAGCCACCATTTGTGGGTGATGAACTTGCTGGCGTTCATCATGAACCGCGTCGGCGCGGGGAACTTGTCTTCTTGCAGGCCCAGGTCTTTGAATAGTTGAATGAACTGGGGCAGGATGTAGGTGGTCAGCAGCAGGACGATGCCGGTGGCGAAGATCAATACCAGTACCGGATAAGTCATGGCAGACTTGACCTTACGGCGCAGTTCCATGTCCTTTTCGACGAAGGTCGCCAGGCGGCCGAGGGTTTCGTCCAGCACACCCCCGACCTCCCCGGCGCGGACTAGACCAATGGCTAACTGGGTGAAAGTCGTGGGATACTTGCCCATCGCTCGACTAAGGCTGGCACCGCCTTCGATCTCGGTCTCGATTTCGCGGATGATCTGCTTGAGTCGGTAGCTGGAGGTCTGTTGCTCAAGAACGTCCAGACAGCGCACCAACGAGACACCGGCGTTGATCATTGTAGCGAATTGGCGATAGAAGATAGATAGGTCTCTGAGTTTGACGCGGCCCTGGAAGAGGGTGATCTGGCCCATGCCCTTCGACTTGGCGCGGCTCACCGTTTTCTGCTCGCTGACCGAGCTTACGAGCAGACCTTTGCCACGGAGTTCCTCGAGCAGAGCATCCTTGCTGGGCGCTTGTGCGGTCTCTTCGATCTTGCGTCCGGTCTTATCGCGCGCGGAGTAGGCGAAGGTAGGCATACTTGCTCAGCTCCCAGAAGAGTTTACTGCCCCTACAGGCAGCCATACAATCTATAGTTTAGCTTACCCACTGTTGTCAGTTCTTATACCTCGGGTGCAGGGGCATAATGAGCGGCAGTTATCCCCCGGTGCCGCCGCCCAGCAGCTTCTCCAGTTCAGCCGGATTGTGGGCGCGGTTCATAGCGACCTCGCGGGTGATTATCCCCTGCTGGTGCAGGTCGCGCAGGGCCTGGTCCATAGTCTGCATACCTACATCCGCGCTGGTCTGGATGATCGAGGCCATCTGGAAGGCTTTGTTTTCGCGGATGAGGTTGCGGATAGCCGAAGTGGCAATCATCACCTCGACGGCGGCCACTCGCCCGGGCTGGCCCGCCCGGGGCAGAAGCTGCTGAGAGAGAATGCCTACAAGGTTATTGGAGAGCATCACGCGGATCTGTTCCTGTTGCGTTGGCGGGAAGACATCAATGGCCCGATCCACCGATTCGGCGGCGTTGTTGGTGTGCAAGGTGGCCAGAACCAAGTGGCCGGTTTCTGCGGCGGTGATGGCAAGCTGGATGGTTTCCAGATCACGCATCTCCCCGACTAGCAGGACGTCGGGGTCTTCGCGCAGCGCCGAGCGCAGCGCGTTGGCAAAGCTGTGGGTATCCTCGCCGACTTCGCGCTGGTTAATGATGCACTTGCGATGCTGGTGCAGATACTCGATGGGGTCTTCGATGGTGATGATGTGTTCGGCGCGTTCCGCGTTGATCTTGTCAATGATCGCGGCCTGAGTGGTGGACTTGCCGCTACCCGTTGGGCCGGTAGTCAGCAGCAGGCCGCGCCGGCGCTGGCTTAGCTCCTCGATGACCGGCGGTAGGCCCAATTGCTTGATGGTAGGTATCTGGGTGGGAATGAGCCGGAACGCCGCGGCGATGCTGCCCCGGTCGCGGAAGACATTGACGCGGAAGCGAGCGATCTTGCGCATCGCATACGAGCAGTCCAGCTCCAGTTGCGTCTCGAAGCGCTGAATCTGGTCGTCCGAAAGAATATCGTAGACAGTGCGCTGAACAATAGGGGCGGTAAACGCTTCGTAGCGCGCCAGCTTCAGCTCGCCATCAATTCTCAGCACCGGAGGGAGACCTACGGCAATATGCAGGTCCGAGGCGTTGTTCTCCACGACCAGTTCGAGGAGCTCATCAATGTGGACGGTTTCGATCGGTTTGCGTTGCGGCTTCTTGGCGGCAACTGCCGCCGAGGCCTGTTCAGCCATGGCACGGACCTCCCTAAGCGGCGGTTAGCGAGTAAATGCGGGGAGCCGATCACGTCCAGGCACCGGCGGTAGCGACAACCCGGGTGACCTCCTCAACCGTGGTAACACCCCTGAGTACCTTGGTCATGCCGTCTTCCCGCATGGACTTCATCCCCGCGGCGGTGGCTGCTTCGCGGATCTGGCCGGCAGAGGCACGGCGGACGATGAGCTCGGCAATCTCTTCCGTCATTTCCATAAGCTCGAACAGACCGATGCGGCCACGGTAGCCCGTGCCCCGGCAGGCGTCGCAGCCCCGGCCGTGATAGAACACAACATCTTTGTTCTCGGGGTCATTGGGGTCAAAGCCCAGGCCCAGGAGCATATCTCGCCGCGGCTCGTAAACTTCCTTGCACTGCTTGCAAATCTGGCGGGCCAGGCGCTGCGAGATCGAGGCAATAACCGAAGACGAGATCAGGAACGGCTCCACACCCATATCCACCATTCGCGTTACCGTGGACGGAGCATCGTTGGTGTGGAGGGTACTGAGCACCAAGTGGCCGGTCAGCGCTGCCTGGATGGCGATTTCGGAGGTCTCCAGGTCACGAATCTCACCGACCAGGATGACGTCGGGGTCCTGGCGCAGGAAGTACTTCAGGGCGACCGCGAAGGTCAGGCCGGCTTTGCGGTTGACGTGTACCTGGCTCAGGCCGTCCAATTGGTACTCGACGGGGTCTTCAATGGTGATAATGTTTCTTTCCACCGAGTTGAGGTTGGTCAAGATATTGTACTGCGTGGTGGTCTTGCCGCTGCCGGTCGGACCCGTAGATAGCAACATACCGTTGGGCTGCTGAATGAGCCGGTGTACCTGGGTAAGTATGTCGGGCTCGAAGCCGAGCTGGTCCAGGCCGATCTGGATCGACTGCTTGTCCAAGATGCGCATGACCGACTTCTCGCCTAGCGTGGTGGGAATAACCGAGACGCGCAGGTCGTAGTCCTGGCCGGCGTGGCGGACGTGAATACGACCGTCCTGAGGCACTCGGCGCTCGGCAATATTCATGTCGGACATAATCTTGATACGAGAGATAAGCGGCGCGTGGACGTACTTGGGTACCTGCATAATGTCGTACAGCACGCCGTCAATCCGATAGCGGATGCGGACTCTGTTCTGATATGGTTCGACGTGAATGTCGCTGGCTTGCTCGTGAATCGCGCGCTGGATAAGGACCTTGGCGATCTTGATAATGGGCGCCTCATCGGCGATGTCAGAGATGCGGTCGGTCTCGATGCGCTCTTCCTCGTCAATCTCCTCGCCACCGGTACCCAGGATCCCCGAATCACGGACCGATTCTGTCAGGCTTTCCATATCAACTCCGCCTAAGGTTGACCCGGCACTCCCCCCAGCCAGAGGGTCTGCCGGTTCAGGCGCGCCCGCGTAGGTCTTTTCGATTGTCCTCTCGATTTCTGCCGGATCAGCCAGGAGCGGTTCGATCTGCATCTGTAGATGCCGTTTGAGGTCATCGCCGGCGATAACGTCGTCGGGATCGGCCATCGCCACCCGTATGGTTCCCTCCCCGCGGCCAATGGGAATGGCTCGGTACCGTTCGGCCAGATCCCGGGGCAGGAGCAGGGCCACAGCGATATCAGTATCCTTGCCGGCCAGATCGTAAAACTCGATGCCCAGTTCCTCGGCTGCGGTTTCGTACAGGACCTGGCGGTCTACCAGCCCTAGGTCAGCTAGCACGTCGCGCAGCGGCTGCGTTGTCTCTTGCTCGGTCTCCTCAGCTTGTTGGAGTTGCTCTTTGGTGAGCAGACCCTTTTCGATTAGTATTTCACCAAGCGATTTGCCACGGCGGGGGCGTCGCATGCTGTGACCACCTCGGCTGCTCACAATAATTAGACGATTATAAGGCCTCGACAGCAAAACTTGTCACTATTATATGGTCGGAGGCGGCTTGTGTCAACCCTGTCAGTTCGCTCAAACACCACAATCGGCTGAAAAGTCATCGTGCCCACCGATTCGTCGGCGGCAGTTGCTAGTCCGCCGGGGGCGATCTACTCGCGCTGGCGGGCGCGCTGCCGGCGAACTACGAGCCAGATCAGTATCAGCAGCGGCAGCCAGACGATGCAGCCGTCTATGATTATGTAGATCAGGGCGGTCAGGATCCCCCGCAAGCTGCTGACCAGCAGGCGCAAGGCGCTGCGCAGGTGATACATCACGTCGTAAGGCCCGGCCGGTGCGACGACCGCTGTGCCGATCTCCTGGAGGCTCACCGTAATTGTGGAGTAGGAAACCCGGTTCTTGAGGTAGCGCCGGCGGCCCTCGGCCTGCTCGATCTCGCCGCGCCGGCTGGCCAGCTCCCGCTCGATCTCCAGCAGGTCGGCGAGCTTGCCCGATCGCTGAAGCATCTTTTCCAGCCGTTCTTCGGCTAGCCGCAACGTCTTGAGCCGCGCCGCCAGGTCCAGGAACTCCTCGGTCACGTCCTGGGCCTCGATACTTTCCTTCTTCACCTGGCCGAGCTGCCGGATACGGCCGAGAACCTCTTCGAAGCGCTTGACCGGCACGCGGATGGTGATCGTCACATATTCTTGGCCGGCTTCGCCGACCCAGGAGTTGGTGTCCGAGACGTATCCGCCGACTTCCTTGGTCAGCGCTTCTACCTTTTGGCGGGCCGCGGAGGTGCTCTTGGTCTCCACCGTCAGGCTGGCCTTGTAGATAATCTGCGGGGTGGTGAACGTGGCGGCCTCGGCGGCGCTCATTGACAGCGGTGACTTCGCTGCATCAACGCTCTCTTTGCGGGCCGAGGCCGCTTCGTATTCAATAGCTTCTTCGGCCATTTCGGGGGTAGGCAGCGTGCTCTCGTAGCCGAGCCCAGGAGCAGCAGCGCGCTTGCCACACGAGCTGCACAGCACCAGGGCGAACAGCATCGCTCCGAGCATAATTCTCAGCAGCCACGGTCTGCTTGGGATTGCCATGACAACTCACCTCCGGATCAAACTACAGCAGTAAAGGCCGACGCCGAGTCGGCCTCACATGTTTGACCGGACGGCGCTCGGAATTGTTCCTGCCCGGGCTTTTGCAGTATGTACATTGGCGGGCCGGGCCTTAAGGCAGGAACTCTACGATCGTGGGCTCCGATTCCTCGCCCCGGGGGTTCTTGGCGATGCAACTGACAGTGTATTTGACCTGCTTGGCCTTAAGCTCCAGTTGAAGCGAAATCGGCTCAGTCTGGAAGTGCCCGGCCTCGTCGGCGGTCACTCGCGCTTCAGCAAGCTGCCCGGCCACCGGCAGGATCCACACTTTGCCCTCCCACTCGATGATGCACGTGACCTCGGCCAAAGGTTGCGTGGTGCCCTCGATCACCACTTGCTCACCGACATGCGCGCCCGCAATCGGGCTGGTCAGTTGAGGCTGGAGCAGGCGTGCGGGACCGAAGCGGATGGGACTGGGCGCTTCGGCGGTCAGGTCGTGACCGTCGGCAGTATGCAGGTGCAGCGTGAGCGTCTCTTGCCGATCTTCATCCATCTCCGGGGCGACAAACATGCCCTGGTAGGTCCCGGGCTGGTCGGCGAGCTCCTCTATCGCTATGGCCTGCTGCCACTCGCCTAGGTCGAAGGTGGCCTGGCCGCCGGGAGGACCGGTAGCAGTCACCGTGAACTCGTCGCCGGCAGTGAGCACCACGCCCACGGCATCGTGACTGACCGAGGCGGCGGCCGGGGCCTGCTCGGCGCCCACCACGAAGAAGGCGCGCGACGGGCTTACGTGGTTGCCCGCCAGATCGTATGCGTCAACGGTCACTACGATACGCGCCCGGGGTAGAGGCAGCGCGACCGCCACGGTCAGGAGTTGGCCCTGGCGGGTGATTTCTACGGGGTGATCCTGGGCACCGGCACGTATCGAGACCGTGGAGCGCTCGAGGTCTACCCCAGAACTGTTCTCGTCTGTGATCAATACGGCGATGCTGGGCTGCTGGTTCGTGGTACGCTCATCCTGCTGGGGGCCGAAGATCTGCACCTGCGGCGGTACAGTGTCAACGGTGATCGGCTCAGCCGACTGGGCGGGATCGGCAGATTGGGGGCCCTTCGCCAGATGGCCTACGAGGGGAACGCCCAGCGCATTGATATCGGCTGGTATGTGGTACGCAGCGTCGTAGCGGCCGGGCCGGTGGCGGGATTCGTTCATTGGTATGTCCGTGAGCACGTCGCCGATATTAAACTTGGCGGCCCCGCCGGGAGTGCCTTCGAGCGTTACGCGCAGTACGTCGCCCTCTTTGAGGGGCTGGTCGGCATCGTGGTAGAACTGGTCAATGACCGGCTTTTGCGGCTCAGCGGGGGGTGGTGGCTCCTGGGGCGGTTGCTCCGGCTGGCGGAGCACAATCTTGAAGACATTATTGGTGCCCGGGGTTATGTGCGCCACCACCCGGTCGCCGTTACTCAGGTCAGCATAACGCCACGCCTGCCCCTCACTGGTGACGACTTCGACCTGCGGCTGGACCTGCAGCAGATCAGCCGGGCGGCTGTCGAGCAGGAGCTGATTGGGTACCTTGGCCAGAATGTTACCCTCGATGGTCTGGTAGCTCGCGCGAACGATCACGGCGTTGTTGCGACCGTCGTGGGTGACCTGTACCTGGTCGCCGGCATGCAGCTCGTCCAGCGGCACCTGTTGGTTATTGCGCAGGACTATGGTACCAGCGGTGACGGTGAATATCTGAATCTGCTCGTCAACTACTGCGGCCAGTTGATTCTGCATAACCGCAGAGACCACTCCCGTGACCGACCCCGGCTGGAGTTGGGGCTCTGGTGGTGGGGGTGGTGGCGGAGGTTGGGGTGGGGTAGGCGGCTGTGGTGGGGCCTCCTCCAGCGGTGGGAGGCTGATCGTCACCGTCTGGGTGGGCCCGTTCCAGCCCACGTCAGCCCCGAAGGCCTCCGCCGGAAAGCGCACCGGCATATAGGTACTACCGCCGAGGAGCTGTGGCGGTACATCCAGCATCACGGACCGATCGTTGATCGAGGCGATATTGCTGTTGATGCTCATCCGCACGGTGACGTCCCCACGGATCCCGATGGCGGTGCGACTCACCGCCTCCCATTTCACTTCCGCCCCGAGTGCTTCAAAGACCACGCGCATCGGCAGCATTACCCGCCCCTGGCGCTGAACCGGCGGCGGGTACGGGGGGAGCGGTTGGTCGTTGACAATGACGGTGATGGCCAGCGCTGCTGTCGGTAGCGACAGGGCGAGGGCAACTGCGAGCAAAAGGCACAGGCGCGATGATTTCATAGCTTGTCCTCCTGATGGCGAGGGTGGCCCGCCGCAGGTGGCGCACTTAGCTGACAGTTGTGTACGGCAGCCGACCTGTCAGTTTCCTGCAAGAACAGGCCCTTTTTCCTCGTTGCTACTAATTATCTTCGCTGCCGGACGTACAGTTCCTTCCCGGTGGTATCAGGCAAGAGAAAAGGCGGCGAGCGCTGCAAGCGCTCGCCGCCTCGACTCAGTACTGGGGTTGGGCCTGTTGCCCACGACTCACCACTCGCTCCAGCTCTGCGAGGGATAGATGCCGGGGCCGTCGTCTTCGTAGCTGAGCGGCAGCTCGACGGACTGGCCGCCCAGGCGGCTGGAGAGGTAGACAGCCTTGATCACCTCGACCGCCTTGCGGGCCTCGGCGCCGGGAATAGCCGGGTCGCGGTCGTTGATGATCGCCTCGCACAAATCGCGCACGTGCTCGATGTGCCCCGCGACATTCAGAGCCGTGGCATCTGAGGAAGTCTTATCTTCACCCTCCTCGCCGGTGACCTCTTCTTCGCCCTCGATGGCCCACTGGGTGATCTCGTTGCCGGCGAGAACGATCGAGCCCCTGTCGCCGTGGATTTCGAAGCGCATCCCCTGGCTGGGGGTCACCGAAGTCGTGCTAACCCAGGTGCCCAGCGCGCCGTTGACATACTCGACATTGGCCACCACAGTATCCTCGACCTCGATGTTGCGCGCCAGGCGCCGGCAGTAGGCGCTAACTCGGGCCACGTCGCCCATTAGCCAGACAATCATGTCAATGGCATGGACGCCCTGGTTCATCATGCAGCCGCCGCCGTCTAGGGCCCACGTTGCCCGCCAGTCGCCACTGGCATAGTACTCGTGGCTGCGGAAGCCCTTCTGGTAGCTGTCGCCCAGTATCAGCTTACCCAGCTTGCCGTTGCGGATAGCGTCGCGGACCTTCTTGGAGGTGGCGTAGGTGCGGCGCTGAAAGACGCCCGCCAGCTTGACGTTGTTGTCCGCAGCAGCATCGATCATAGCGTCTATGGCCTCCAGCGTGACATCCAGAGGCTTCTCGCACAGAATGTGCTTGCCCGCCTGGGCAGCGGCGACGGCGTGGTCAGAGTGCATCCCGCTGGGCGTGCAGATGGAGACTGCCTGGATGTCATCGTTGGCCAGCAGCTCGTCAACGCTGGTGACGTAGGAACAATCATTGTCCTCGGCCAGCTTCTTGGCCCGTTCCGGGACAACGTCGCATACTTGAATCAGCTCAGCCTGCTCGTTGGCCTCTACCGCCTGCGCGTGCCACGGCCCTATAACCCCGCACCCGATGATCCCCCAACCGATTCTGTCGGTAGCCATTTTCGAAATTCACTCCTCTATCAATTGATTTTGCCATTTGGGCTTGGCTTCAATTCCTCCCGTCGGGAGAATATCCTCCCTGGGCTAAGCGATTTTTTTGTTTGGCTTGCTCGGCACCCTGCTTGGCCAGCGCATCGGCGCGCTCGTTGCCTTCGCGTCGGATGTGCTCGATCTGAAAGCCCTCGAGCTGGGCGATGAGTTTGCGCGCCCACTCATAAAGTGGGCGGATGTTCTTGGCGCGGACCTTATAGTCGCCCTGGAGCTGGCGACACATAAACTCGCTGTCGCTGTAGACGTGCACCCGGCGAATCCCCCGGGATATGGCCTCGGACAGGCCGGCGATGAGCGCCCGGTACTCAGCCACGCCGACGGTCGTCTCGCCCAGGGCAATGGCGCGCTCGACGGCGGCCTGGTCGGGGCCTTGCAGGACAAAGCCGGCACCGGCCGGCCCGGGATTACCCAGCGAAGCTCCGTCGGTATACAGCACCGCCTCAGGGTCAGTTGACATCGCTTATCTCAATCCTGAAGAGTAGTCTTATCTGCAAATCGGGCTACTAACCCGAATTATTCATCAACGGCTTGTGGGAAACCCGCTTTTTAGGCAAAAAAAGCCGGTTTCCCCCACCCTTCCGGCAAAAACTTTGAAAGTTGCGTAACGCAGTTGATAGTTGCATCGTGTCGCTGCTCAGAGCGAACTGCGAATTGCCGTCAATGCCTCTTGAGAGGCACCTGCACGTCTTTGGAAGGCTCATCCGTTTTATCTTCGTGAGTAATGCAGGATAGTGTTTGCTGGCCCTAAAGCCGCGAATAACGCTGATTTATCCGACTAACTGCTAGTTACGCGGGCGGGGGCGGAAGTCCTTCCTCGGGCTCTCCGGGCCGTGGTGGCAGCGGCGCTTGCTTTTCAGGCTCCGGCGGCGGTTCGAGGGAGGCGGGGCGGAAGCCTCCGGGCTCATAGGCCACTGCATCGCCCCGACTGCTGGACTCCATGGCTTCTGCCAGCATTACCAGGTCAAAGCCCTCTTTTCTTATGCGCAGATCATAGTATATCAGAACGAAGCCGATCATTAACACCGGCCGGACAAGTATCTGGGCGACGCTGCTAATGCCCTGCGCCAGCGACTGGGCCAGCAGCGGATAGCTTTCGCTTAGCACCAACATCACCACGAGATTGGGCACGAGGGTAATCGCGTACGAGGCCACAGACACGATCAGGTAGAGCAACAGCAGCGTGCCGAAGACGCGCCACCCATGCCCGCTCACCAGGTTGTGGGAACGGCTCATTGCGTCGGGGCCGGCCCGGCGTTCCACCGCCACGACCGGGGTGGACACGCAGAACCAGACGTAGCACAGTATGCCCGGAACCAGGCAGAAGATCGAGCCCAGCCCGACCGCCAGGCCCACCAGGATCATTGTCACCAGCAGACGCCACAGCAGGGGAGCAATCCGCTGGTAAGCGTCGAGCGCCGAGATGCGTCGGCCCAGGTACATCTCCGAGACAGCGAAGGCCAGTGCCCCCTCACTAAGTGGGTAGAGGATTATACCGGCGAAAGCCAGCACCAGGATTGCCGGTATCATCCCGAGCAGCGACGCCCACGGGACCTCCTCACTCGGGGTCATCATGATGGGGCCTAGCCCTGCCCAAATCAGTATCAGGTAACCGGCCAATATCACTACCTGGACGGCCGCTGCTATCTCCAGCAATACCAGGAAGTTGTGCCGATACAGACGGATCGCGGCATCAAGAATGTCCGCTATCTCCATCTTCTCGAGCACGGGAACCTGGGTTTGTCCGGTCTGGGCCATCTTCACCACCTGCCAGTGATCTGAACGTTCTGCCGCATCCAGTCGGGTGCGCGGGGAGCTAAAGTTTTTACGCGCCTATGCCGATAAAACAAGAGCCCTTCCTCATCACTCCACTTGCAGGGGGCGCGCCGTGCTGATTCTTATGGCTGCCGTTGCCGGCATCTGGTTGCTGCTGGGTGTGTTGGCGATCGCCGCCTGCATCCGCAGCGGCCAGCTTGTTGATCCTCAGGACCAGTATCTGCTTGAGGAGTACGAACAGCGCGCTGCATCCAACTTCTAGCTGCCGCCACGACAGGCCCGCTGGAAATCACCTTCGCGGCTGTAGTCTGTCTGCTACGGCGCTATGGCTTGTCACCGGCCAATCGGGAACCGGTGCGCTGTCTGTTTCTGTCTGCGCAGGCGACGACGGTCTTCGCTGTGAACTCGCCGAAAGCCCGCCCTATTTGCACACCCCTCCAGCCTAGCCTTGAGCATGAAGCTATCAACCAGCGGGAACAGATTGAGGCGCATTTAGCGTTATATTGGGTAACAGCTTTCGCCAAAGCCTACTTCGCGCTGTCGAGGCGCATTACCTTCCTACACGGACAGGCGGGCTCCTGGGGAGAGTGGCCCGGGAGCGGTTGCGTATGCGGCGCGGCTTGTTGTATAGTGTTACGTCGTTGCAAACTAGTAGGGGACAAACTGCTGATGCTGCGGAAGCACTTGACCAAGGTGACAGCGCTGGTCGCACTCGCTGTAATGGCACCGGCTGTAGCTGGACTGCTGATGGCCGGCTGTCGGAGGCCCAAGGACGATACGGCGGCCCAAGTCCAGGCCGCCGAGACTGAGTCTTCCCAGGCCACCGAGCAGGCTGAAGGTGACGACAAGGGGAAGGCCACGGAGGAGATCGGGGCGGATCTATTCATCCCCCTTACCGTGGATACCTTCGAAGAGCTGGTTGTTGATGCCGACAAACCGGTAGTAATCATCTTCTCTTCCCGCAAGTGCGGGTACTGCAAGCGAACCAAGAAGATGATAGTGGAAATGGGCGACGAATACGGAGACGCGGTAGGGTTCCTCACAGTTGACAAGGAGACGAGCCCCGAGTTGGTCATGGAGTTCCGAGTGCACAACTATCCTACGGTCTTTGTCTTCAGCCGAGGCCGCCAGGTAGATAAGTGGATAGGCGCAATTAAGGAAGACGAAATGAGAAAACGGTTGGATCACCTGCTTGGCAAACGGCTCCCGGCGGAGGATGCAAACTAAGGTGAAAACCACGTCGGTGCATAAGCTAGCGCTGGGCTGGCCGATAGTGGTGCTGATCGTGTTGGCTCTATCATGCTGGGGGTGCGGTCCGAAACAGAATCAGCCCTCCAGTCCTGCCGCGTCTGAGCGAAGTCCGGTCAGCGAGAGCATTCCCACGACGAATCCCGAGCCAGCCACTACTGAGCCACCAACCGAATCGGCGCAAACTCCCGGCGATGAGACCATTCCCGCCGCAGATACCCCGCCGGATAATCCCGAGGCACCAGCCGAGCACACGGACAAAGTGTTGAACGTCTTCGAGAATACCTTCGAGAAGGAAGTCCTGCAGGCCAGACACCCGGTCATCGTGGAATTCGGGGCGACGTATTGTATGCCGTGTTACATTGTCCGGCCGGTGCTCGATGAGCTGGCGAAAGAATACGCGGGCAGGCTGAAGTTCGTTTCGGCTGACATCGAAGTAAATCCGCGTCTGGCTAGCAAGTTTGGCGTGACGTATATACCCATGCTGGTGGTTATCGAAAACGGTGAGGAGACGCAGCGCTTCGGATTTGCCAATGAGCAGCAGTTACACCAGGTTGTGGCCGAGATCGCCGCGTCGGCTGACTGACGGCCCGGCCCGCGCAATCTACCCCTGACTGGCTTAGCGATGACTTACGAACCCCGGGTTTACCGCAAGACTGCCGAAAGCCCCGACCTGGTGGGCTTCAGCGTCTCGGCGGCGGAGACCGATCTGTACATCCAAGCGGAGAATCGCCTCGTGGCGGAGGCCCGGGAGGCGAGCCGGCAGGCTCGCGTCCAGGTGGAAAAGCAGATAAGTCGCCAGCCGGAATTTGCCACCAGCCTTAATCCGTTGCCTGCCCGGCCAAACGCCCCGGCGGTTGTGGCTAGTATGGTCCGAGCAGCGGCGCATGCCGGCACCGGGCCGATGGCGGCGGTCGCCGGAGCCATTGCTGAGTATGTCGGCGAACGGCTGCTGGCGCACAGCAGGCAGGTGATTGTCGAGAACGGCGGCGACATCTTCCTGGCGACGCAGGTGCCGCGGATTGTGGCTGTCCGGGCGGGCAAATCCAGTCTCAGTGGGCATATCGGGCTGGTGATTGCCGGCGGTGTGAAGCTGGGCGTCTGCACGTCCTCGGGCAGAGTCGGCCACTCGCTGAGCGCCGGGCGGGCCGATGCTGTTGTGGTCGTGGCCGAGGATACTGCGCTGGCCGATGCGGTCGCAACGGCAGCGGCTAACCGGGTGAGCGGCCCGCAGGATTGCCAATCTGCTGTGACCTGGGCCGCCGAGCTGGGGGATATCATCGGTGTGGTGGTGATCTGCGGCGAGACCTTGGCCGCCTGGGGCGAAATCGAGCTTGAGCCGCTGGGACGTGGCGTAAGTGGCCTGGATGCCACGCTCCATGCTTGATTGACGGGCGTCTGGCTTGACAGATAATGTGCAAATATGATAGGATGACCCTGCTGTAGGAACCTGGGGGAGCTCATCGCTGAGAAAGCGGCCGGGCCGCTGACCCTTGGAACCTGAACCGGGTAATGCCGGCGCAGGGAAGTGTTCCGCAAAGTGACACTTCTCGATCGGCTGACCGTTTCGGCCGATTTTCTACGCTGGCAGACCTGTTTAGGGTGAGCGTGTCCAGCCCCGCCTGAGGAGGTCTGCTTCTTATGTCTATTCGTCAGATTGACGAAACTCGCGTTACCAGTCTTATTGTCAGCCACTTTGCCGAGGATTTTCTGGCTGATCTTAGACTGGACGTCGCGGTTGTAGGAGCAGGACCGTCGGGCATTACCACCGCGCGCCTGCTGGCGGCAGAGGGCCACAAGGTCGCTGTATTCGAGCGCAGCCTGCACGTTGGGGGGGGGATGTGGGGTGGCGGGATGCTCTTTCCCCGCATCGTTGTTCAGGAGGAGGGCATATTCCTCCTCGAGGACGTCGGGGTGACCGTGAAGTCGGCGGGGGACGGATATTATGTCGCCGACTCGGTGGAGTGCGTTATCAAGTGTGCGGCAGCGGCACTGGATGCGGGCGCCCGTATCTGGGTGGGTATGTCGGTCGAAGACGTGATGATTGACGAGGATGATCGTGTCCGGGGCGTCGTGTTGAACTGGGGCGCGGTAGAGCAAGCTCAGTGGCATGTAGATCCCTTGGCCGTTAGAGCCAAGTTAGTGATTGATGCTACTGGTCACGAGTGTGATGTTGCGAGGACCATCGAGCGCAAGATCCCCGGGGCACGGTTTGATACGGATACAGGTGAAGCGATTGGTGAGCGGTCGATGAATGCCACAGTAGCCGAGGGGCATATTGTCGAACTGACCAAAGAGGTGTATCCTGGCCTGATTGTGGCTGGGATGGCTGCTAGCGCTGTCGCGGGTGCTCCCCGGATGGGTGCGATCTTCGGCGGGATGTTCCTCTCCGGGCAAAAAGCGGCGCAACTGGCGGCAGAAATGCTCGCCCAGGAGTAGATACGATCCCGGTTCTGCTCAAAAGGCCCCCGTTTCAGTAGGACAAGCGAGAATCTGAGCATAGAAAGGTAGGTGAAACCCGGATGATAGGGCGACGAGAATACAACCGGCAGGTGTTGGATATGGCTATGCGCCGGCGTCGGCTCAGCCGACGCGACCCCAACCGTATTGTTTGCAGCACCCTAGTCTGCAATAACGCAAGTTGTCTCGGCGCCTGCTTGGACATCTGGGCCGGCGCTGCTGGAGGTGACCTCTAGTGGCTAAGACCTACCAGGAGATAAACGAGAAGATTCGGCGCGGCGAGGTAGTTGTTGTCACCGCCGAAGAGATGATAGACGTAGTGGAGGAAGATGGTCCTGCCGGAGCCGCGGAGAAGGTGGACGTGGTTACCACCGGGACGTTCGGCCCGATGTGCTCCTCGGGTGCGGTTCTCAACTTTGGCCACAGCACTCCCCGCATCAAGGTGACACAGGCGTGGCTTAATGATGTGCCCGCTTACGGTGGGCTGGCGGCGGTGGATCTGTATGTCGGGGCGACCGAGGTCGTCGAGGGCGATCCGCTCAACGCCCAGCATCCCGGCGAGTTTCACTACGGCGGCGGCCACGTCATCCAGGAGTTAATCGCTGGCAAGGACGTACGCCTGCGCGTCGTGGCCTACGGCACCGATTGCTACCCGCGCAAGGAACTGGACACCTGGATCAACATCGCCGACCTCAACGAGTGCACTCTGCTCAACCCGCGCAACTGCTACCAGAACTACAATGTGGCAGTCAATGTCAGTCGCGACCGTGACATCTACACCTATATGGGTGTGCTCAAGCAGGAGCTGGGCAACGCCAACTACTGTTCGGCCGGACAGCTCAGTCCCCTGATGAATGATCCCTACTACCGAACCATCGGTATCGGCACCCGCATCTTTCTGGGTGGGGCCCAGGGCTACGTCTTCTGGCCGGGCACGCAGCATGATCCCACCGTGGCCCGCGCCGAGAATGGCGTCCCCAAAGGCGGCGCCGGTACTCTGTCGGTAGTGGGGGATATGAAGCAGATGGACGCCAAGTGGGTCGTGGGGGTGAGCATGTACGGCTACGGGGTCTCGCTGACGGTGGGTGTGGGCGCGGCGATACCGATTCTTGACGAGGAGATGGCCCTGTACACTGCCGTCAAGGATGAGGACATCGTCGCGCCGATTGTGGACTACAGCCGCGGCTATCCCTACAATGAGGGCGGCCCACTCGGTTACGCTAACTACAAGCAGCTCCGTAGCGGCAGCATCGAATTAGACGGCAAGCAAGTGCCGACCGGATCTCTGTCCAGCTATCCGAGGGCCAGGGAGATCGCCGCGATTCTCAAGGACTGGATCCAGCGTGGCGAGTTCTATCTCACTGAGCCGGTGCAACTGTTGCCCTCAGCTGATTCGGGGCGGGCATTCAAGGCGCTGCGCGAGCGGCCGGTGCAACCGGAGGTGGTCTAAGTGGCGAGCCGACGGGTGGTTTTTCGTTACCCCAGACACCTCATAGACGTGCCGGTAGTTTCACACTTGGCTCGGAACTACGACCTGGAGTTCAACATCCTGCGCGCGAATATCACGCCCCAGTCCGAGGGCGTGATGGTGGTGGGGCTGGAGGGCAGCGAGGAGAACCTGCGCCAGGGGCTGGCCTGGGCGCGCGACCAGGGCGTAGCCGTCCAGCCGCTGGAGCGCGATGTAGTGCGCGACGAGGACAAATGCACTCACTGTGGGGCCTGCATAACGATCTGCCCTACGCAGGCGCTATATCGCATTGCGGAAACCCAGGAGGTGCTCTTCGATTCTGACCGGTGCATCGCCTGCGAGCTGTGTGTGCCGGCCTGCCCGCCGCGCGCGATGCAGGTCAAGTTCTGAGTATCAGACAACTGAGCAAAACCAAAGGCCCCCGTCATCCGGCGGGGGCCTTTTGGGTGCGTGGATGCGTATTCGGGAGCCCAGCGAGCAGGTTCTGTGCCCGCCCCGGTGCCCTGAGCTTAGATCATCCCGGGCATAGGCGGGGGCGCCGGTGCGACCTGCTGACCGGGTGGCAGAGGAACTCCGGGTAGCGGGGCGCCGCCCGGGCCCATCATCTCTTCCTCTTCAAAGCCCTCGCCGGGAGCGCCCGGACCACCGGGGGCGCCGCCGGCGCCGCCTAGCAGGCCGGCGAAAGGCGCCTTGCCGGTGCCAACGAACACGTTTTCGCTGCGGACTTCCTGCTCGGTGTCGAGGAACTGAACCCGGACTTTATGCAGGCGCGCGAGCTGCTGGAGGCTGATTGTGAAGCGGAAGCTGTAGCGCCAGCCGTGGATGTTGTGCAGTTGCAGCTTGTTGCCGGCAAAGTCAATGAGTTGAGCGCCGGTGCGATATTGGTGAGACGGGTTGAGGTCAATTTCGGGCGGGTAGGCGATGTGATTGATGGTCTCCGCACTATGACCGGCTGACTGAGCCGATGAGGCGATGACCTCGTCAGCTCTATCTAGCAATTCCAAGTTTATCGTGTTCCCGCCCCACAGTCGGTTGAGTTCCGCAATGGTGGAGGGCAGCAGCTTGAAGTGGTAGGGCCGCCAGTAGCTGCGCTGGTAGGTGACGACGTAGAAGTCGGCGCGATTCGGCCCGGGGTTGCTGTAAGGAGCCAGTTTCTTGCGGACAAACTCACCGTAGCTGCGGCTCAGCGATTCCTTCACGCGCATTATGACATCCAGCGATATGGTGACGGCGTCTTGGGTGACTTCGCCAATGTTGTAGGTCGGGTAGGTGACCTGGAAATAGAAGTCACCCAGCCCGGCTTCGTAAATCGGCCGGGGCAGTTCCGATTCCTGGCGCTGGACGACGAGTTGGGTCTGGACTTCGTCGAGCAGCTTGCCGCCGACTGCGCCCTCGGTAGGCCGTTCCCGGGCGGCGGCCTCCACGCCCTCGTATATGGTGTGAAGCTGATACCACTGCGCCGGGGTGTATTTCTTGGGAGTGCCATCTTCCTGCAGAACGTACCATTCTGGTATCGGCGCCCGGCTACGGCCTTCCTGGGCCAACCACTCGCTGTAGGGCATCGTCAGCTCTTCGGGCATCGGGTGCTCTTCCCACGTCAGCACGCCGCCCCTCCCGGCTATGCCAACGCCGGGCATCATCCCCTCCTGCTCCATCATCATCATTTCTTCGTCCATATATTCGTCTTGCGCCAGGGGGTTGGTGACGATGACGAGGGTGAGGACGCCGATAAGGGCCACCGCACAAAGCAGGATAATGAGCCGTTGTTTATCGTTCATAGTTGTCATCCTTTGCTGCTGTGACTGGGGTCGGCCTGGACCTGCTTTCAGTTACTCACTAGTATAGCGATTAAGGTGAGTCAAGTCAAGCCATGCAGCGGCGCGCTCGGCGCTGGGGGTAGGATACAGAACGGCACTACGGGGCGAGCGGGCCCGGCAGCATATCGCTGCCGGACCCGCGTGGACACACAGAGTCCTGGTGATCGGAGCTCTGCCGACTGGCTTGAGGAACCGTTCGGCTAGGCTGGCTCGGAGATCTCCGGCAGCTCGGCCAGGGCTTTATCGATCTCTTCCTGAGGTAGATCAAAGGGCTTGACATTGCCCTGCAGGTAGCTGTCATAGGCAGCCAGGTCGAAATGACCATGGCCGCTGTAGGCGATGACAATGCACTTCTCCTCCCCCGTCTCCTTGCACTTGAGCGCCTCGTCAATACCAGCTTTGATTGCATGAGCAGTCTCTGGCGCAGGCAGCGCCCCCTCGGTGCGGGCAAAGGTGATTGCTGCCTCAAAGATGTCCGGCTGCTGGAATGCGCGGGGCTCGACGACACCCTGGCTGACCAGGAGACAGATAAGTGGAGCCATCCCGTGGTAACGCAGGCCACCGGCATGAATCGGCGGCGGCACGAAGCTGTGGCCCAGCGTGTACATTTTCAGCAGTGGAGTGAGTTGGGCGGTGTCGCCGAAGTCATAGCGATATGGCGCCCGGGTCAGCGTCGGACAGGCGGTCGGCTCGCAGGCGATGATGTCAAGGTCCTGCCCGTCAAGTTTATCCTTAACGAAGGGGAAGAACAAGCCGGCGTAGTTCGAACCGCCCCCAACACAACCGACCAGGACGTCGGCTTTCTCCCCGACTAAGTCGAGTTGCTTCTTGGTCTCCAGACCGTTAATGGTCTGGTGCAGCATCACATGGTTAAGTACGCTGCCCAGTGCATACTTGGTATCCTCGTGGGTGGCGGCGTCCTCAACTGCCTCGGAGATGGCAATACCCAGACTGCCCGGCGTATCGGGGTCCTTCGCCAGGATAGCGCGCCCGGCATTGGTCTTGTCGGTCGGCGAGGAGAAACACTCTGCACCCCAGACCTCCATTAGCATCCGTCGGTACGGCTTCTGCTCGTAACTGCATCTCACCATGTAGACGGTGATGTCCAGGTCAAACAATGCACCCGCCAGCGACAGAGCGCTACCCCACTGCCCGGCACCGGTCTCAGTGGCGATGCGGGTGACGCCCTCCTGCTTGTTGTAGTAGGCCTGGGCGACAGCCGTGTTGGGCTTGTGGCTGCCCGCCGGGCTAAAGCTTTCGTTCTTGTAGTAGATGCGCGCCGGTGTGCCCAGGTACTCCTCGAGCCGATGCGCCCGGAATAGCGGGCTGGGTCGCCACAGCTTATAGACCCGCAGAATATCGTCGGGGATCTCAATCCACGGCTCCATACTCACTTCCTGCTTGATTAGCTCCATCGGGAAGATGGGCGCCAGATCCTCCGGACCGATCGGCTGGCCGGTCCCCGGATTCAATGGCGGTGCCAGCGGTGCGGGCAGGTCCGGATTGATGTTGTACCAGGCCTGCGGCATCTCACTCTCAGGCAGAATGATCTTGGTCTGGTCCATTTCTAACTACCTCCTTCACGTTTTTGGCTCATTGTCAGATTCGTCAATTTCCGGTGCCGGCAACCTTGTGCACGTCGCACTGGCTAATCGAATGGTAGCTTCCCCCATTGTCCTTGGGTTCACGGCTCATCGGTCGCCGGCAAAAGCAAAGGAGGCCGTGAACCTAAGCGGAGGCCCACGACCTGCTATGTAAAAGTCATGGGCCGGCTGAGCCGACCCATGGCAGAACTCTATTTCGCTTATTGACTAAGCACCGGACAGGGCCGACTCGCTAGGGGAAGCCTCGCCAAGCCCACTTGCATCGCCGCCCGATTGTCGCAACGCCTATCCTGGTCATAACCACCCTATTCTTACTTATACTAACACAACAACCCACATTTGTCAAGCGCTAGGATGCACCGGCCTACTCCGCCATCTCCTCAAGCTTCACTGGCCTTCCTTCGGCCAGCGACTTCTCAATGGCAAACATCACCCGGTGCGTCTTGAACGCCTCCGCGAAGTTGATGGAGGAGTCTTTGTCCTCCATCAGGCACTGGGCGAAGTGGTCTACCTGCGGCGGGTAGGGATGGTCCAGCACATCGCCGGACTCCGCCTGGGTAGTGGGTATTGTGATCCACTCGTCGGGCCTTGTGCCCTCGAGCTGGGTGGACCACAGCTTGTCGTTCCACAGTGTGCCCTGGCTTCCCACCAGGTGGACATTGAACACGTACGGCTGGCGGCAGTCAACGCACGAGGTGCACTTGCCACAGGTGCCATCGGCGAATTTGAGAAGCGATACCGAGGTAGAATCATACTCGTACTCCTGGAGGTCGGGCGCAGTAGTCTTCGTTGAGTACGCAAAGACCTCCTCGACCTCCTGGGCAGCGAAATACAGCAATGCATCCAGGGCATGTACGCCGGCGGTGATGAGTGAGCTGCCGCCGAACTCCTTTTTTGCCTGCCATTCATACTGCCCATACCACGGGCCGATGCCGTGGTAGTAGTCCACCTCGAAATGATGGACGTCGCCCAGCAGCCCCTGGGCCATGACCGATTTGACCAGAGCGAAGTGCGGGATGAAGCGCAGCTCGAAGTAGACCGTGGACTTAACCCCCGCCTTTTCAATGGCCTCCCGCATCTCCAGGAGGCTCTCATAGTCAACGGCCAGCGGCTTCTCGATCATCAGGTGCTTACCAGCCTCGGCGGCCTGGATGGCCTGGGGCGGGTGCAGGTGATGTGGCGTGCAGATGTCTACCACGTCAATACTGAGGTCCGATAGGAACTCCTCGTAGTCGTGGTAGAGCGTAGCGTCACTGCCGCACATCTCGCGAATCTCTTCGGTGCTCAGGTCTTTGCTGGAGCACAGCGCTACTACTTCGATATCTGGGTTGGCCTTGAACGCGGGCAGATGCCCGCTGGCTGCCCAGCCCAGTCCGACTACGCCAACACCGATAGAGGCCATAACTGATCACTCCTATCTATTGTAGGAAACTCGGTGGCATACCAATACTCGCGCCCGACTTCTATTGCATTGCTGCGTTCACATCTTCAATCGGGTTGTTCGAGGCTGGTAACCGCAGCGGCGGATCCATGCATTGAGTTTCTTCTCCAGTTCACGCGCAACCTGCCGCTCCTCGGTCACGATGTTGTGTTGCTCGCCGGGGTCGTTCTTGAGGTCGTAAAGCTCTCGCCATACGCCCTTCCTGAGCTCCGCAACGTCAGCCAGGCGAGCAAATCGTTCTCCTACGTTGCCCTCTAGTTTCTCCAGGTTGGTGAACAGGGGCACAGTGCGGATAAACTTATGTCGTGCGGACCGCGCCGAGAAGTGTTCGTACATGAATGTCTTCTCGTGCAGCGTGTGCGCAAACACCACTTCGGGTGAGGGGGCTTTCTTCTTAGTGATACGCGGTAGCAGGCTCTGGCCGTTCATCTGCTTCGGCTCAGGCAAAGAACAGATATCGAGAATCGTGGGGGCAATATCCGTCGTTTGGCAGAAGCCTGAGACCTGCTTGCCTACCGGCAGCAAAGCCGGTAACGTCATAATCAGGGGGACCCGGATGATTTCCTCATACAGGTTGAGCTTCTTCTCCAGAAAGCCATGCTCCTGGAACTCCGTACCGTGGTCGGATGTGGCCACTATTAGTGTGCGCTCAGCCAGGCCGAGGCGGTCCAGTTCCGCCAGGATGAGGCCGAACTGGTGGTCTACATAGCTTATTTCACCCTCGTAGCGGTTCTGATAGCTGCTGCCCCACTGGGATCCGAAGGGCTCACTGGCAGCGAAAGGCTCATGCGTGTCATTGGTGTGGATATACATAAAGAAGGGGCGGGAGCCCGCGAGTCGTAGGCATTGTATTGCCGGCTCGACCACTAGCTCCATGCCATTATTCGTTGGGAAGAGGTCTGTGTAGCTGCGGAAGCCCCTGTGGAAGCCGTACTGCCACCCACCGCCGTAATGATTCCCGTTGGCGAGGCCAAAGGTGAGGTAGCCGTTGTCCTGGAAGATTTCGGCCAGCGTCTTGAAACGAGCGGGAAGAGCGCAGCGCCTCTTGTAGCTGAGGTATATCGCCCCATGCACCAGAGGCGCGAGGCCGGTTAAGAGGGTCATGTGCTGCGGGAGGGTCCAACCGCAGTTGCCCAGGGCCTCTTTGAATGACACTCCGCGGGCAGCCAAGTCGTCCAAAGTCGGCGCCAACTGCTTGGGGTGCCCGTACGCCTGCAGGTGGTCCTGTCTGAGGGTATCGAACGATATTATGATAACGTTGAACGGGCCTTCTATTTTCTTAGCTTGGGCGGCTTTCTGTTTGGTGGCAGACATAGAGCCGTCATCCTCCTACTTATGTTTCGCACTTACACGTTTTACCTCGAGGGCGCAGACACGAGCGCCCGAGTGCATGGGTAGGGAAAGGCCTACGAAATCAATCGCCAACTCCCCGCTGGTCACCTTCGTGGTAAATGCTTTTTCTAGCGCCGTGTCGTGGCCAACCTCGTCGAACATGCTGAAGTTGGCCAGGACCCGCTTGTCCTGGATGTGGACATCCTGCCGTTCAGCATCACTTGACTCCCAATAGATCTCTGCGAATAAGAGCCGTACCTGGTACGTCCCATTGGGTAGATCGAACCGGTAACGTAGTTGCTCACCCACGCGGATGCTCTGAAACAGCGGCTCATCCTCGGTAGCGCTAATCCTGTCCGTGGTAGTGAGAATATCGGTAGTGGGCATATCAAGAGTGCCCCACGATCCCGCGTGGTATGCCTGGTCCGCCTCCCAAACGTGGCCCTCGTGGTCTTGGTATCTCTCTCCGCCCACGTTGACGCGGATGACGGGTGTGCTGGCTTTCTCACGGTCGCGGCTTCTCGTGCTTGTCATCTCGGTGCCTAGTTCTCCTTCAGGCTCGAAATCTCCTCTATGGCGACTGTCGCAAGAGTCAGCCGCAGACGTAGTTGCGCCGGTGGATTCAGGTCAAGGCCTAAGTGTGGTGGGTATGGGCGGGGGACGCCTAGCCTTCAGGAACGGCGACGTCAGCGATCGTTGTCATGCTTGAGCTTATCTGGGCCCCGGAGCTTTCAAATCTCTTTTTTCCCGAAATAATGCGGCTTAGAACTGATTAAAGATCTCGTGGCCCGGGCGCAGAGAGCCGTCCATATTGATGAACGCCATATACCCAGCGTTGCTCACTAGGCCGTATTGAGGACGGTGCAAGTCAGCTACGAGGCTTTCGTGGAGGGCATGGACGAGAAATCCAATCCCGCGCTCGCTCAGCACCCCGAGGTCCGCGGCTACAGTTGCCACTCGCTCCTGGTCATCCAACGAACCCCAGCAACACTCCGTTGCCAGTAGCGCTTTGCCCCGCTGACGCCCGTACTCGATCAGTTCGTCAAGTGGAGCTGGAGCGTTCGCAACGTGATAGGGGTGGATTAACAGTACGTCGCTGATTGCCTCCACCAGTTCCACCCGCTCGACGGCATACCCACATACACTTACCCCGATGGGTTGCTGCGCCCCCAGACGCTTACATACGTGGTAAGTGTGGGTCAGCCAGCTTACGAGCAGCTCTTGGTCACCGTCGTTGAGAAAGGGTTCATTGCACAGGTCCCAGACGAGAATTCGATCGTCTGCGGCGTGCTCCCCCACGATCCTGTCCAGATACAGCCCCATGAGGTCATAGCTCGCGCTGTCGCTGTCGCCAGAACCGCGGAAGTAGTATCTCACCATGTTCTCGGTAATGCCGCCGAAGTCCGGGAAAGCGTGCCAGTTGTTGAATAACGTTGGAACCGCCTTAAGCTCGTGGCGGTCAACGATTGCGAGCAGGGCTTCGAAATTCTGCGCAAGTTGGTCTGCGTCAACTGCGAAGGCGTCCAGAGGCAGCCATAAACGGACCGTGTTCATCCCGGGGAAGTACTTCTTGCCCAGACCCAGTTCCCGCTCGATCACCTCCGGCCTGAAATCCCGCCAGATTGCATAGCCGGTCGCCTCATAGCTGGGCTGGTAATTGAACCCGCGGACTTCCTTGAACTCTTTCATTGGTTCTTCTCTCCTTGCTCCACCGGCCTCCAGCCGGCAGGTGTGGTACGACCAGCATTGCTTCGTTGGCTGAGGTCGCTATTGGCGGCGCCAGATCGTGCCGGTGGTGGTATCCTCGAGGATTATGCCCTGAGCGGCAAGCTGGTCGCGGATTTCGTCGGCGTGGGCGAAGTCACCATCCTTGCGGGCCTGCTCGCGCTCGGCGATAAGCGCTTCAATCTCTTTGTCCAGTGCAGGTTCGCGCGCAGCCTCCTCCAGTTGGTTGGTCATCAGCCCCAGCACGCTGTCGGCCTGAGTCAGGAAGTCAAGCACCATCATAGGGTCTTGGTCGCGCAGTTCGCCGGCATCAATGAGCGTATTGGTGTCCTTGATCAGCTCGAAAACCACGCCCAGCGCCCCAGGCACGTTGAGATCATCGTCCATCATCTGCTCAAACTTAGCCTGGGCTTCTTCAATACGGTCTGCAACTTCTTCTGAACTGCCCTCGAGAAGGGGCAGCCGCGGCAGGCGCGCGATGAAAGTATTCAGGCGCTGCATCGTCCGCTCGCTCTGCTCGAGGCCGTCCAGCGTGAAGTTGAGCTGCTGGCGGTAGTGGGCGGTGAGCAGTTGGTGGCGGATGGCCTGCGGGCTGTAGCCCCGGTCGAGCAGGTCGCGCAGCGTGTAGAAGTTGCCCAGCGATTTCGACATCTTCTCGCCCTCTACAACGAGGTGCTCCCCGTGCACCCAGAAGCGCACAAACGGCTCGCCGGTGGCGGCCTCACTCTGGGCGATTTCGTTTTCGTGATGGGGGAAGATCAGGTCCACCCCGCCGGTGTGGATATCGAGGGTGGGGCCTAGGTATTCCATTGACATCACCGAACACTCGATGTGCCAGCCCGGCCGCCCGGGTCCCCAGGGACTGTCCCAGGACGGCTCGTCGGGCTTGGCCGCCTTCCAGAGGGCAAAATCGCCCGCCTCTTCGCGCTCGTATTCATCGCCCTCCAGGCGGCTGAAGCCGCAACTGCTCCCACCTGCGGTCTGGACGCCCGACAGCTTGCCATAGGCGGGGAAGCTGGAGATGTCGAAGTAGACGTTGCCGTCCACCTCGTAGGCGTGGCCCTTGTCGAGCAGCGTCTGGACGAGCGCCTGCATCTGCTCGATGTGCTCGGTGGCTCGCGGGTATTTCCAGGCGGGCTTTATGTTCAGCGTCTCGATGTCCTCAAAGAAGTACTGCGTGTACTTCTCGGTGTACTCCGAGAGAGAAAGGCCTTCGCTGATCGCGCCGGCGATGGTCTTGTCGTCCACGTCGGTGATGTTCATCACCTGGCGGACCTCCCAGCCCTTGAAGGCCAGGTAGCGGCAGAGGATGTCGCTAAAGACAAAGGTGCGCAGGTTACCGATGTGAGCGACGTCATAGACCGTCGGCCCGCAGGAGTAGACCCGGGCGATCTTGCCATCGGCAGGCTCGAAGGGCTGTTGTTGGCGAGTTGCGGTGTTGTATAGCGAGAGCATAGCCGTGGCACTCCTTGTTCGTGCGACTTCTGATAGCCAAACGGAACCGGGCCAGCTTCCCGATTCCGTTTTTGGCTCAGCACGGCCCTAAGTCCTACTCCTGCTTCTGGTACCGTTTCTTTATCTTATCGGAAGTGAACGTCAGGAAGGACTTGGCGGTGGCGCGGTCAGCGCTGCCGCGGCCCTGCATGCCGACGGTGCAGACATAGTTGCGCTGCCAGAACATGCCCATTATGCTGCCGGCGGCTTCGGCAACGAAGGCCTGTTGCTTGATATCGTTGTAGATAGTGCAAGAGCCCCCGCTGGTTTGGGTCTGGCGGTGAGGCAGGTAGTAGCCTTTGGCCTGCTGCCAGTTCCCGAAGCGGTACATATCCACGGTCAGGCGCTTTTCGCCCTTTTCGTAGATCCGTTGGTGCGCTGAATGCAGGCCTTTTTCGCGCAAGTCGGGCACGGCGCCGTTGTAGATCGGGTAGAGCTGGTCGTCGCTGACCCCGCCCCGATCAGTTTCCGGGATTATCTGCCAGTCGCCAAGTTGTCCGCTTTTGGGCAGAAAGCCGGCCAACAGCGATTCTGCGCTGAGACCCACCGGCAGCAACGCCACCGCGGCCAGGATGAGTGGTAGCCTCGTGAGTCTGCTCATGTTCCTATCCCGCTGGCTTTACCCGACAATAGGGCTATCGCCGCTGTTTGAGTCATCGGGCGAGTCCTCGGTCAGGGCTTTGACCTCGTCAACTGCCTCCTGGGAGGCTTGCTTGAACTCCCGGATGCCCTGTCCCAAGCCCCGCATAATGTCCGGGATCTTCTTGGCCCCGAACAAGATCAGAACCAGCAGCAATATCAGCAGCAGCTCTTGAGTTCCCAGTCCAAACATAGCTAAACCCCTCCTGCGCTTGCTTTATTAGACACTTCTGCACTCAAAAGGATCGGGCGTTGCGGCTGATTGCCCGCTCCGGGTTAACCAAGCTCTACACGGGTACGGCTACTTCTTCAATCTGCGCTTCGCTCGCTCGCCCCAATCCCATCTGGGCGGCGGTGAAAATGTGTTTCATGTGATCGTCCCTGATCGGGCCCTTGCCGTGTTGCTGGCGGACCTGATTGATGACCTGGGCGCCGAGAAAGTCAATGGCCACCGGGTCGGTGCCCAGCCAGATGCTGCCTTGCGCCCACTGGAATTGTGGTTTGCCAGCCGGACCACCTTCATACTGGCCCTTGAGGCCATCGAGGATAGTCAGGACCGTCTTCTGGCGGAGGTGAGAGTTCGAGCACATCGCCGGGATGTACGGATCGCATTTACCACTGTGAGCGCTCTTGGTATGCCGGAAGACACCGAAAGCCAGATTCTTCAGCGCCAGCGTCACCCCAGCAGTGCCGTGGGTCTTGAGGATAGGTATGTTAATGAGCTTGGTTATTTGCTGGGTGACGATGTTGCTGCATGGCGCGCTTTCTGGTGCGCCGCCACCCGCTGGATGGAAGCTCTGGGTGACGTTATCGTCGTAGCCCGGTCGGCCGGGCCTGTTGTGAGCGGCTCTGGATTCAGTGGCGATAACCCAGCTTCCGTCCGCCTGCTGGCCGATGGTGAATCCACAGGCGACAAGATGCGAATAATATCGGTCGAATACTATGATGCTGTCTGCTGGTACGCCGATGGCCGTAAGCTGCTCTTTGAGCACGCGCAGCAAGGTGACATCATTGAAGAACGAGGGCCGTCCCAGGCAGTTGATCTTAAGGCCCACGCGGTCATTGGGGCCGACAAACCTTTGCCAGGCCTGAATGGGGTCGGCGTCGCCGGTCAGATAGCAGATGCCGGTTTGCACCATATTATTGACGGTCTGGTAGTCGGCCTGGCCGGTTTGCAAATCGAAGGCATTGGCCGAGTTCAAGTGGATAACCCGGCTTTTCTCCGTGGTACTGGTAGTCGCAGGGCCCGCAGGTGCCTGGGCTACCTTGATCTCTGGCTCGGCCGCGACGGCATCTTCGGAACCCGCGGATTTGCAGCCGAGCAGGCCGCCACCAACCACGCCGGCGCCTGCTGCCAGGGTCCCGCGCAGGAAATCT
>JALGTU010000125.1 GCA_029821195.1 Candidatus Zipacnadia bacterium | reverse complement strand
GGCGCTGGCCTCGATGATGTCCGTGCTGCTGGCCTTGCCGATGACCTCCTGCCCGTTGCGCCGGACCTTCACCGTCGCCTCGCCGAGGGCGTCCTTCCCAGTACTGATGCTGCGCAGCGAGTAGTCCTCCAGCGTCAGGCTAACGCCGGTAATCCGCTCAATCGCCTGGAAAGCGGCGTCCACGGGGCCGTTGCCGGTCGCCGCGTCGGTGTGCGTTTCGTCTTCCTTGCGCAGCGTCACCGTGGCGGTGGGCGTACCGCCGGACGTAGTCTCGACGCTGACGAGTTCCCAGATCTCAGGGATCTCGGCGGTCGCTTCATGCATTATCATCTGCAAGTCCTCGTCGTAGACCTGCTTCTTCTTGTCAGCAATCTTCAGGAACCGCTCGTAGATGGCGTCAATCTGGTCGTCGGCGACCTTGTAACCCAGCTCTTCCAGCCGCTGGCGCAGTCCGTGCCGGCCGGAGCGCCGCCCCAGGGTCAACACGCTCTCGCTGAGGCCGACGTCCTCGGGCCGCATTATCTCGTAGGTCTGCCGGTCCATAATCACGCCGTGCTGATGTATGCCGGCCTCGTGGGCAAAGGCATTCTCGCCCACGATCGCCTTGTTGGGTTGGACGACAAAGCCGGTTAGGTTCGAGACCATCCGCGAGGTCTTGATGAGCTGCTGGGTGCGGACGTTGGTCGTGGCATCGAACTCCGCCCCGCGCGTGCGCAGGGCCATCACAATCTCCTCCAGCGAGGCATTGCCCGCCCGCTCGCCCAGTCCGTTGATAGTACATTCGACCTGTCCTGCGCCCGCCTTCACCGCGGCCAACGAATTGGCTACCGACATGCCCAGGTCGTCGTGGCAGTGGACGCTGATAGTGCACTGGTCAATGTTGGCAACATGGTGGCACAGGTAGGTGATGGTCTCCTGCATCTCCCAGGGAGTGGTGTAGCCGACGGTGTCGGGAATGTTGACGGTTGTGGCGCCGGCCTCGATGGTCGCCTCGACGACCTCAACCAGGTAGTCCAGGTCGGTGCGCATTGCATCTTCGGGCGAGAACTCGACGTCTGAGCACATCGCGCTGGCGTGGCAGACCATTGCCACCGCCTGCTCGAGTACTTGGCTCGCCGTCATCTGAAGCCGCTTCTCCAGGTGGATCTTGGAGGTTCCGATAAAGGTGTGGATACGCGGGTGCTGTGACTCCTTGACCGCCTCCCAGCAGCGGTCAATGTCCTCGGGAAGCGTGCGCGATAGGCCGCAGATCACCGGCCCTTCGACTTCCATGGCTATGCGGCGGACGGCATCGAAGTCCTCCGGCGACGAGATGGGGAAGCCGGCCTCGATGATATCCACGTTAAGCGCGGCAAGCTGGTGGGCTATCGCTATCTTCTCGTCCACGCTCAGGCTGGCGCCGGGTGACTGCTCACCATCGCGCAGGGTCGTGTCGAAAATCCTTATCACTCTACTCATCTGTATCTCCTCCTTTAGGAGACTGTGCATGACCGGTAGGAGCGGCATTCCTGCCGCGACATCCTACTGGCAGCACAAACAAAAAGCCTTCCGTCTCTTAAGAGACGGAAGGCATAAGCAATCCGCGGTACCACTCTAATTGGCCGCCACTGGCGACCCGCTTTGCTCAACACGGGAGACTCATCGCGTCTCCGATGCTGGTTCCCTTGTAACGGCGGGAACTCCGTCGGTACCTACTTGGGCCCAGATGCAGCCGGTTCAGTCCGCAACTCGGGGGCGAGTTTCAGCACGCTTCGGATAGTCGCCTTTCAGCCGGGAGCGACCTCTCTGTGATCCTCCCCGTGCCTACTACTCCCCGTCATCGTCTTTGCAGCTTTGCTTTGACTCAATTATAGGTTATCAATACCCAAAAGTCAAGGAAGTTACACGTGCAGCGCTCAGTCTTGTGTAGGTAGGTCTTCTAGCGGCTCGACCTTCGCGACTGACATGTCAACTGCCGCACTGCCGGCGAAGGCCGCCCAGCGCACCGCGTTTTCGATGACCTTCAGAATCTCGGGATTGTGGAAGATGGGGAAAGTCTCGTGGCCGGGGCGGAAGTAGAAGATCTTGCCCTTGCCCCGCGTCCAGGTCGCCCCGCTGCGGAAGACCTCGCCGCCCGCGAACCAACTTATGAAGATGACTTTGTCGGGCGTGGGAATGTCGAAGGGCTCACCGTACATCTCGGTATGGGGGAGTTCGATGTATGGCCCCAGTCCCTGGGTGATGGGGTGGACAGGATTGACTACCCAGAGTCGTTCCTTTTCCGCGACTTCGCGCCATTTGAGGGCACAGGACGTGCCCATCATGTGCTTGAAGATCTTGGAGAAGTGCCCGGAGTGCAGCACGATCAGGCCCATCCCGTCGAGAATGCGGGCCTGGACGCGGTCCACGATCTCATCCTGCACCTCGGCGTGGGCCGCGTGGCCCCACCAGGTCAGCACATCCGTCTCGGCGAGCACCTCCTCAGTCAGCCCGTGCTCGGGTTCATCGAGAGTGGCAGTCCGCACGGCCAGGCCGGGCTGCTGGCGCAGGTATGCAGCGATAGCCTCGTGCATGCCGTCGGGATAGATGCTCTTGACGGCGTCTTTCTCTTTTTCGTGGCGAAACTCGTTCCAGACAGTAACTCGGATCGTTGACATGACTTTGTCTCATTCCCATTTGGTACGATAGTCGTCTCGCCTGTTCTGCCGGGAGCCCCGGGTAATAGTAGAAGCGATCTGCGTTCTTAGTCGCGACAAGACCCGCCTTCGCTGAAGCTACGGCGGATGAAATGTCGCTCTTACCGGACAGAGTGTCATTGTGTTTGACCCGTCGTTCCTTGCCGTTGTCTGCCGTTTCCTGACCACTAACCACTATCCACTGTCGTACCCTATCCATCCGGCCCGGCGTTTTCCTTGATGTAGTCGTACGTCAGGTCACAGGTCCACACGCTGGCCTGAGCATCACCGGTGCCCAGGTCAACCTCAATGGTGATTTCGTCGGCCTGCATGGCGGACTTGGCCTCGGCACGGTCAAACTCGGCCACGCTGCCACGGTCCCAGGCGGTGATTCCGGCGATGGTGATACTCATCGTCGTCGGATCGAATTCAGCGTCGGCGGCGCCGATAGCCGCGGCGATCCGGCCCCAGTTGAAGTCCTCGCCAAAGATAGCGGTCTTGAGCAGGTCGTAGTTAGCAATTGCGCGACCAATCTGTCGGGCTTGCTCCCAGTCTCTGGCGCCGGCAACTGTGATCTCGACAAGCTTCGTAGCGCCCTCGCCGTCGCGGGCGATCATCTTCGCCAGCTCCTGCGTGACATAGGTCAGGGCCGCCAGGAACGCCTCGTAGCCCTCCGAGCGCGCGCTCACGATTTCCTTGTTAGCGGCAACCCCGTTGGCGAGAATCGCGACGGTATCGTTGGTGCTCATGCAGCCGTCCACCGAGATACAGTTGAACGACTGGCGCACGGTCTGCTGGAGGCTGGTCTGCAGGATGTCAGGAGTAATCGCCAGGTCGGTGGTGATGAAGCAGAGCATCGTCGCCATCTCCGGGCAGATCATGCCCGCGCCCTTGGTAATCCCGGCCATCTTCACCGTAGCATCGCCGACCGGGAACTGCACCGCGACCATCTTGGGGAAGGTATCGGTAGTCATTATGGCCCGGGCGACGGACTCGGGGTCGTCCCGGGTAAGCTGGCCAGCGGCCTGCGCGATGCCCGCCTCGATTCTGTCCATGGGAAGCTGTTCGCCGATCTTGCCGGTCGAGCAGACTATCACGTCCCGTGCTCTGATGTCCAGCGCCAGTGCCACCAGCTCGGCCATCAACCGTGCATTGGCCATGCCCGGCTCACCAGTGGCGGCATTGGCGTTGCCGCTGTTAGCGACGACGGCATGGGCCCAACCGTCGGCGGTATGCTCCTGGGTGACGTAGGTCGGCGCGGCCCGAAACGAGTTAGTCGTAACGGTCACGGCCACGGCGGCCCGAGGCTCGGAGTGCAGCAGCATCAGGTCCAGGGAATCGGGCTTGATGCCGCAGTGCACTCCGGCTCCGCAAAAGCCCTCGGGCGTAGTAATGCCACCGTCAATTACCTCGAATAGGCCAGCAGACATGTCGTATACACCCCGATCAGAGAATGAGGAATGCCCCAGATGCTCAGCAACAGGTCCCATCTTCCCCACCGTCGCCTGGGGCACCTGCTAGTCGGTCGTGTGGTCGCCGGGAGTAGCCCCGGTATTGAGTGAGTGCCCAGGGGCGACGGAGTGGTCAGAAGCGGTCGGCGGGCGAGGAGGCCAGATTTGCAGGAACAGGTACGCGGCGACATAGCCGACGAGCGCGCCAAAGACCACGTCGGACGGGAAGTGCTTATCGAGGATCACTCGGCCTAGGGCGATGAATGTAGCGCCGCCATAAGCAAGCCATCGCCAGCGGGGGAAGTAGGCGGCGGCGACCATCGCCAGCATGAACGCGAACGATGCATGACCGGAAGGAAACGATTTGTAGTGGTGGCCGGGCCCGTAGAAGGCTATCATGGTGTCCAATGCTTCCGGCCGGGGCCGCCCGCTGACGTGCTTGATGATATCAGTGAGTATGGTCTGCAGCGCGAGTCCCGAGAGAATCGTGACCGCAATTCGCTTCCACCATCGCCACGCCAGCAGCACGACAATAGCCGACAGGATGAAGCCACCAACCCTGGCCCCTGCTTTAGTGGCCACGTGGCCCAGAGTGACCAGCCAGGACGTATTCGCGATGGTCTCGTCCAGTTGCGCGGAGGGAATATCCACGAACGCGAAGCACAGCAGCGTAGCCAGAATCAGGCAGGCGACAATCAGATAGAACCGAGAGTACCTACCGGAGTTCAAGCGTCTGAAGAATGCGGCGGGGCGCTTCTCCGGCTCGGATTGAGATACTGTGTGGTGTGGCGCCATATTTGGTGGAAGCCCTCGCGGGAACTTAAAGATACGGATGTCGTTTGCTACGACTAGAGCCCGGGCGCCGGCAGTGCACGCCGGCTCCGGAAAAGCCCTGCGGCGCAGTGATACGGCCCCGGATTATCTCAAACGGGTCAGTTGACATAGTTGGCCCGCCAGCATCTGGGTACTCACCTTGGCGAGGCGTTCGGCAGCGATCTGCAGCCGGCGATCTGACTGCGTAGGGTTACAGCCAATCAAGATGATGGTGCATCCACGGTGCGAAAGGCAGCGCTTCGCCCAGCCGCACCGCGATCTCCGGGCTACCGTTGCGGATGGTCAGCAGATCGTGAGCGACGGCTCCCTCGACATCGAGGCGCCGGGTCAGCAGCCGCTCGATTATCACTTCCTTCGCCTGCAAGGTGATTTCCTGTTGGGCCTCTGGTCCCTCGAACAGAGTGTAATCCTGGCTGGGCGTCCACACATCTATCTTCAGGTCGGCCAGGGCCTCGGGGCAGCGACAGACCTTCGTAAAGAGACGTTGCGGATTTATGGCCTGTCCCATAATCATCATCCCCCGCTCCGCCTCGACGAAGCCCAACTGGCGGTACAACCCCCGATAGGGGTGCGCTACTGAGACGTAGTCGGCGACGCCAATACCGCGCTGATGGGCTTCGGCGCCGGCGGCTTGCATTACCTGTGCGGCCCCGCCCGCACCGTCGCTGCTGGCTATCTCCAGTGTGCGCATGACCGGATCACTGCGCCGGCGGCGAACTTCGAAAAGGCCGTAAGCCCGGATCTCTCCCTCGGCGGGGTAGCGGTAGAACAGTATCTCGGCGGGCAGGGCGCGGAATCTGACGCCGCCGAGAACCTCCCGCCAATATCCTGATCGGCGCGGCGCGTGGCCCCCGTAGGCGGCGTAGGCAGCAGTGAAAACCCGGAGAGCCTCGTCCTCGCGTTCGTAGAGCACCTCGATGTCGGCGGCCACTGCTTGGCTGGACAGTCCGGCGGGCGGGGTCCAGTGCGCCGGCAGCAGGTAGAGCAAATCCTGGTGGCCGCTTTTGAGGTAGAACCGATAGCCGGCACTGCGCTCACCGCCCCGGTAGACTATGAGCAGATCGCAGCGGTCAGCCAAGAATTCGCGTGCGGCCTCAATCATGGCGGTGCCGATGCCCCGGCTGCGGTATTCTTCTTTGACGCCCACTGCGTGCTCGATGGCTACTGTTGCGATGACTCCGGGGGCGAGTAGGAAGTCGCGTTGTTGTAGGGGGATCGCACCCACTGGCTCGTCTTCGAGGTAGGCGAGAGCCGCGGTCAACTGGGGGTAGCAGGTCACGCAGTCTTCCGCGGAGAGGGGCGGGAAGATGGCGTTGCGTACCTCCAACAGGTCCGCGGTGTCAGCGGGACGATATTCGCGACAGACTAGCCCTTCCATAGCTGCTATCTTTGCGCAGGTGATAGTGGTCGAGCGTTGGGATGGTGGAGACGCCAGCACACCGGGTGGCTATCCCAGATTATTCGTGAACGGCTTGTGGGAAACCGGCTTTTTAGGCAAAAAAGCCGGTTTCCCACACCCTTCCGGCAAAAACTTTGAAAGTTGCGTAACGCAGTTGATAGTTGCATCGCGTCGCTCTTCACAACGAACTGTGAACTGCCGTCAATGGCCTTCGATGGGCACCTGGGTGCCTTTCGAAAACTCATTGTTCTTATCTTCGCGAATAGTGCGGGCTAGGGCCAGAGGGCCGGGGCTTCGAGCGCCGTCGTCTCCGCACAGCCGATTATCAGGTTCAAGCACTGGAGGACCGACCCGGAGAGCCCCTTGATCAGGTTATCAACGACCGAGGTGACGACAAGCTGGCCGGTTTCGTGGGCTACTACCAGCCCGATGTGACAGTTATTTGACCCATTGACCTGCTTAGTCGTCGGCTGCTGCCCGGCAGCCAGCACCGTCACGAACGGCTCATCTGCGTAGAACTGCTCGTATGCCGTCCGCACCTGGCCCTCTGAGACCCTCTCGCCCAGCCGGGCGTAGGCGGTGGTCAGAATCCCGCGCGTTACCGGGATGAGGTGGGGGACGAAGGTTACCCGCACTGGCTGCTCGCTCAGCAGCGACAGCTCCTGGTCAATCTCCGGTGTGTGGCGGTGTTCGGCCACCTTGTAGGCCTGGAGCGATTCGTTAACCTCGGGGAAGTGAAAGGCCAGGTCCAGGTTGGTCCGACCCGCGCCGGAGACACCGGTCTTGCTGTCCACGATGATGCCCTCGGTCGCGAGCAGGCCGGCCTTTACTGCCGGGGCCAGCGCGAGGATGGCGCCGGTCGGGAAGCAGCCCGGGGCAGCAACCAGCCGGGCCGGGATAATCTCCTCCAGATGCAGTTCGGGCAGCCCGTAGACGGCCTCGGCCAGCAGCTCTGGATGCGGATGTGGCTGGTAATACTTCTCGTACTGGGCGACATCCTTCAGCCGAAAATCGGCGGAGAAGTCAATGACCTTCAGCCCGCTGTCGAGCGCCTCGGCGACGATCTCCGCACCAACCTTA
>JALGTU010000017.1 GCA_029821195.1 Candidatus Zipacnadia bacterium | reverse complement strand
ATGTGGCAGATACAAGTAATATGGCTGAGCGCTGCCGTCATTGGCGGCAACGTAAGCCAGTTCGGTTAGGGTCCCAGGCGGGGCATGAAATGGTTGTGCTGCGGCCAGCCGCTTCAGGGCAGCCCGGCCGGCTTTGAGGAAATTGGAGATGGCCGAATCCGGGTAACCCGCTGCACGTGCCTCCTTGGCCTTCTTCAGTTGCAGCCGGGCCAAGGGCGAATTGGTCCGGTAGGCGGGGGAAGTCGGATTACCGTACGCTGCCTCTGTTATCTGGATTTCACGCTCGAAGCGGGCGAGGTCGTCAGGCGTGATGCTTGTGCTGGCCTGCGCGGCGGCGGGGCCAGCGGAAACAAGCAGCAATAGTACGGCTATACAGGTGACGGGGTGCCGCGCCATTCAGAGCCTTCCCTGGGACGGGTGCAATCGGCTATTCGCTGCGGTCCTGCTCCAGGTACTCCTGTTCTATGTTAATGAGCCATAGATCGTGGCTTTCACACACCAGATTGCGGGTGGCCTGGATTCCGGTCAGCATTGAATGGTCCATATTGTTGTAGCGGTGCATACCCGCGCGGCCGATAACCTGCAGGTTCGCGAAGCCGGCCAGATACTCGCGGATTATCCTGACCCTGTCTTGATAGCCCGGATCGTAGACCGGATAGGCGTGCGGTATGCGGATTACTTTACCGGCAATGACCTGTTCGTCGGCGAGCAGCCCCAGCTCGTGCAGTTCATTTCCGGCCAGAGTGATGAGTGCCTCGTCGGCCATACTCCATACCTCATCGCCCTGCCAACTGTAGTACTCCAGGGCCAGACAGCTAAGCGCGGGATTGGGTACCAGTTGCGGGCTGAAGTTTTTGGAGTTCTGAATACGTCCCACGCGGACCTGCGGCGAGTGTACGTATATCCAGTTGTCGGGGAACAGGTCAGCTACCGGAATTACCAGGCCGACAATCAATATGGCTCGATAACGCAGCGCCCGGGCCGCCGCCAGCACATCCTGCGGGGATCCCGGACTCAGCGACAGGATCAAGTCCCGGAGCGGCGCAGAAGATACCACATCAGCCCGCTCAAGCGGGAGTCGCTCCTGCGCTACCTGCAAGGCCGTTATTCTGCCGGCGCTGTGCTCAAGATGCTCTACCGGGGAGTCCAGACGCACTTCACCACCGCCCGCTTCTACGGCCTGCGTCATTGCCTCCCACATCATACTGGCACCCCGGCGCGGATAATGGAATTCTTCGATCAGACTGGTATGCTGGCGGCGCGCGCCAGGGAGGGCGTTGCGCAAGATCTCCAGCAGCGACAGGTCCTTAATGCGTTGTGCGGCCCAGTCGGCGCTGATCTGCGTGCACGGCACGCCCCAGACTTTCTCGGTGTAGCTGCGAAAGAACATCTCATAGAGCCGGCGGCCAAAGCGATTGACGACCCATTGCTCAAAGTTGTCAGGGCTGGGATTACGGCTAATTTGCGCCCGCAGATAACTGGCTACTATAGCCAGCGAGGTGCCCAGTCCCAGCTTGCGGAGGGTGGGCAGAAGGCGCAGCGGATAGTCGAAGAACCGTTGTCCGTAGTAGATGCGGGTAAGCCGAGCCCGGACCAAGAAGTCCTCAGAGAGCAAGCTCTCCCACACGGCCTGTATCTCTGGTTCCTTCGTGAAGAAGCGGTGGGGACCGCGGTCGAAACGACATTCGCCGAGTGTCTCGGTCCGGGCAATGCCGCCAACCCGGTCGTCCTTCTCCAGCACCAGTGGCCGCACGCCCTGCTGGACAGCCTCGTAGGCGCAAGCCAGGCCGGCGGGGCCTGCTCCGATGATGACAACATCATGGTCAGACGAATTCGTCATAGTCCTATGAAGAGTCCACTAACGCAGATTATTCATGAACGGCTTGTGGGGAACCCGCTTTTTAGGCAAAAAAAGCCGGTTTCCCCCACCCTTCCGGCAAAAACTTTGAAAGTTGCGTAACGCAGTTGATAGCTGCATCGTGTCGCTGCTCACAAGGAACTGTGAACTGTCGTGAGTGCCTTTTGAGGGCCACCTGCACGTCTTTCGAAGGCTCATCGCTTTTGTCTTCGTGAATAGTGCAGGCTAAATACCGGGGCTGGTCGTAGTGCCCGGTGGCAGCTCGCGGTCAGCCCGCACCCAGTAGTAGTGGGAACCTACCCGCACACGTCTGTAATTAACCTGCAAGAAGGTCATCAAGCCGCTTGCTTGCTGCGGGGTCAGGACTTGGTGGGCAGCCAGGTGCCCGACGAAGCCCCCTCCTGGCTTTGCCTGCCGGCTTACGCCGCCAGCATCTCTCACAATGCCATCAAAGACTAACGCCGGTCTCACCTGCATGATTCGTTCGTCAATACCCCGCAAGCCCGATCGAATTTCGGGCTTGTCCAGCCATTCGTAGAACTGCCAGGGCTGGCTGAGATAAGTGGCATCAAAGGCGAATATGGGGTGGGCGGGCGGCACACAGACCACTGAGTCCGGGCCGGTGATGTCTATTAGCGTCTGAATTTCTGCTCGTCCGCGAAAATAGCCGCGATGCCTTACCTCCTGCTGAGTGGTGTAGAGGGCCGGCCACAGGTAGATGCCCACTAGTATGGACAGCAGGATCGTGCGGCGCTGCTGTACCATTGTCTGCGAGAACCTCAGCGCTGGTCCCGCCCCCAGAGCCACCGCCAGTAGCGCAAACATCTGTAGCCCATACACGATCTTGTGCATCGGCTGGGTCATATACCCTACTCCAGACAGGAGCAGTGCTATCAGTAATAGCTTGCCCAGATGTTGCTGGTGCAACTCAGGTGACTGCACCAGTTGCACTGCCCCCCATAGTCCCAAGACCGTCAAGAACAGCGGGAAGCTGCCTCCGAACTGCAGCTCGCCACCGGTATTGAATCGCATCACCCACTGCACATACTCATTAAGTAGGCCCTTGCTCGATAACCACAATAGCAGGGGGGCGACGCCGAGTGCTGTGCCGGCGAAGTGAAGAAGGAGGTACTTCCAGTGTTGGGCGTATTGGTGGCGCGCCCAAAGCAGCAGGAGTGGGGCGACCAGTAACAGACCGCCGTGCTTAGGGGTGAAGGAGAACGATATGCCCAGCAGAACGCCGGCAGATGCGAAGGCCGCCAGGTTTCTGTGGCGAGCCATTACGTACAAGGCTCCCAGACACAACACGTTGGCGACCAAGTCGGGCCGGAGGTTGTAAAGCTGTAAGGCCATCGCCTGGCCCACGACCAGCAGCACCACGAATACGATGACCTGCCTATCCTGCCAGGCCGATAAGGCCAAAAGCGCAACAAGTATGACTGCACCGGCGTCGGCCCCCAAAGCGACGAGCCGGGCAACATCGCAAATGTGAGCGCCCGGGGACATGTTTCCCACCAGGGGAGCAAGTACAATCCATAGCGCGGGGGAATGATGCTGCCAAAAGTCTGCGTAGGGCAGTTGGCCCTGGGATATCAGCCACGCGGCATGAGCATGCTCCATCTCATCTGCGTCCGGCGGTCTGCCTACCATCATACCGCCAACCAGGAACATGGTCCCAAGGGTCGCTGCAATCGCCAGAACCCGATAGTTCCACACCGCCTTCCCATAACGCCGCCAGGCCCATCCCACCACAGTGCAGAAGCCCAATAGCGCCAGTAACGCCAGCGCTGGCTTGACGTCCAGGTAACGGTCTAAGGATATCACCCACATAAGATTCTCTGCCACATTGCGCGGGCTGTACGCTCATACTTCCTCAGGCATCTGGCAGATGACTGATGGTGCAAAGTTCGATGCTGCTGGCCGCTTTTCCTGCGCAGAATCTGCGGCGTGCGTTTCGCTGCAAATCCTCGGGCAGGATATTTCTGGGAAAAAGAGAACAGAAACTGCTGAAGGCACAATTGCTATTGAGGCAGACGAGTGCCACAAAGGTGGGCGAGCGATGCCGACTGACGAGGAACAGGCGGAGCAACCCGAGCAGGCCGAGGATAGCGAGGAGATGGAAATCGAACTGCATGGCCCCCCGGAGCCGGCGGCCGAGCCTGACCAGGAGGTGCTGGAGATAACCGCCGAGGAACTGGCTGAGCCGCCGCCAGGGGCCGATCTGCCCGCGCTCTCGGGCCTGGATGCGCTGGTCGCGGATGGCATGGCCAACTGGGTGGATATCCCCGCGGTATGCGGTAAGACCGGCGGCAGCTTCGCGGTCCGCTTTCGCGAGGTTAAGCCGGGCCACTACGAGTATATCGGGGCAGAGGCGCGCTCGGGACAAGCGGGTAAGGCGCAGGCGATCGGTGGATACCGCGATGTCAAGGGCGAATTCGGGCTGAGTGATTATCCGGGATGCCCGCTCTGCGGTTCACCTGGCCTGGCCGTGTGCAGCAACTGTCAGACGGTTAGCTGCGGCGCTACCGCGCGGGAGACTGAGCGCGGTCTGGTCATCACCTGCCCTCATTGCCACCAGGATGGCGAGCTGATTCCAGGTGGGCCGGGCACCCAGGTGCGGGCAGATGGTGACACAGGAAAGAAAAAGTGGTAAACTCTCGCGCTGGTGTGGCTGGAGCAAGTAGTTGCAGCCGAGCGGGAAGGTGTTGGGCGGTGGCTGGCGAATTAGCTAAGCCGATTCTATAATAATCAGGAGGTAGAAGTATATGGCAACTCCCGTAGTTGACCCTGACCTGTGTACCGGATGCGAACTGTGCGTTGACATCGCCCCTAATACTTTTGAGATGAATGACGAGGGGGTTTCCACAGTTGTAGACCCCGAGGGCGACGACGAGGGCGCAATCCAGGAAGCCATTGACAGTTGCCCGGCGGAAGCGATTTCCTGGGCCGAGTAGTGGAGTTGGTGGGGTGAAGAGGCTTTATTGGCAAGCCGCGGCGAGCAGCCGGACCGGCCGGCTGCTCGCCTGGCTTCTAGCTGGGTTCGGGCTAGTCACAGGATAGCTCACCGACGGAGATTTGGTACTGCATATTCAGGAGGTTGCGCCCGTCGTCGAGGTGTCCCGATAGTTGCAGGTCCGACTGTACCGCAATCGGCTCGGGCAGACGCAAGGTCAGATAGCCTGCCGCCGTCCAGGCCTGCTTTTCCACCCACGGCTTCGGTTCTCCGGGGATGGCAACCAGACAGTCAATCGGGGCGCTGTACCCCCAGGCGGGGGCCGTGAAGGGCTGGGTGACGGTGGATTCGCTCCAGGTTGCGGGCAACTGCCAGGTGATCTGTCCTGATACCGCTTGCGCGGTGTAGTTATACACTGTAACGCGCAGATTGTGCTCCTGTCCGGGGGCCAGAGCGACTCCTTTTACCAGTTGGGTCCCCGTGACGAAGTCGGCCACGGCGAACACTTTCAGCAGCACGGGCTCTTCGAGATGGGATAGCAGTACGGCGGTATTGTGCAGCCCGGTTGCCGCCCGGTAGGCACCGCCGCGGTCGTAGCCGACGGCGCGATTGATCTGGTAGTCGGCGCGTTCCAGGGACTGCTCGGTGAGCGGGTAGGTGAGACCGTCGGCGCGGATGCGCGTTTTCAGCTCGGCGATGCGCGTGCTCAGCTTGTTGATGAAGCGAGGCCGGGTATTGTAGGTTTCCCCCCCCTCGTCCCGGGCATCGGCAATCCGACCCAGCCATTCGCTGACGCCCTCCAGGCGATATATCACGTGGTGAGTCGGCCCGTGAATGTGCCCGGCTAGCTCGCAGTTGCGTACGGTGCGATAAAGCTGCTCGTGGACCACCATCTGGGGAATGCCCAACGCCTGGGGCCCCAGACGTGGGCGCCGGTCGCAGATATCGGTGGCCCAGTCCACGGCCCGCCGAAAATGCTCGGGCCACTGTGGCCAGGCCCAGGCCGCATCGTCCTGTAATCTGCGGATGTACCCGAAAGCCCGGTCAGTCTCAAAGCCCTGTTGCGTGGTCAGGTACTTCTCGGCTTGGTTGCGGATAGCTTCCGACAGGTAATGGTGGTGAACGTCGTAGATGACCGTAGGGCGGGGTGTGAGGCTGAGCGTGGCCGTGGCGCTTCGATTGGGCATGGGGAACTTGCGGCCCATCTCGTCGAGGTAGTAGGCGTCGTCGGCCAGGTCAATGTTGACCGTTGCCCCGCTATCAGCCCAGCAGACGACCATCGGGCGCCCGCCTTTGAGCAGCAGGTTAGCCTCTGCTGCGCTGCCCAGGTCCAGAGGGCCGACGTAGGTCGCATTGGACAGAATCCAACGGGCCACCGCGAAGGCAACGTATTTGGCGTTGGGTACGAGCTGGCTGCCCTTCTGCCAGAACAGTGCGGAAGAGTTTGGGTCCGACGCGCCGACGATTCGCCCACCGTGAAAGGTGCAGAATACTCGTTGCTGCCACTTCTTCAGCGTGGTATAGAGCCTGATCATAGACTGCGCTTCGGTTACTGACGCCGGCGGGGAGGGGTATGTTTCGGTATGACTGGCCGGATGGTAGATCCCGTAGCCGTTACCAATTTGCGGGGCACCAGTGTAGTATACCTCCAGGCTCGTAGCGATGTCAGAACCACCCGGATGAAAGGCCAGTTCGTCGAAGTAGTACTTGCAGTTGGCGTGGTAGAGCTTGCCCAACTCGGTCCAGTGGCCGCACGAGCCCCCGTACAAGACCTGGTTACGCGGATTACTGGTCTTGAGAGTGGCATAGGCAATGCGCAGCAGGTCCAGATACCTGCCCCAGTAGCCGTAGTAGAAGTTCTGATCTGCCTCGTTCCAGATCTCCCAGCGCTCGACCAGGGGGATGTCCTCGGAGGCGAATGCTTCGGAGCGGGGAATTATCTCCTCTGAGGGCCAGTGTACGGTCTGGCTGCCCAGATAGTCAGCCATCTGGCGCACAAAGCCTGCCCAGTGGGTTGTCTCGGCAGGCGCCCAGGTATGGCCAGCGACGGCAACACGGCCACTGGCATTCTCTGGCCTCATCCCGGCCCATCTCGGCGTGTAGCCCAAAATCGGTATCCACTGGAGCCCATATTTCTTGAATAGTGTCGCCCGGGCCTGGGCCTTGTGCAGTGAATACTGGCCGGGGGATGACTCGCATGTGGCCCAGTCCATGTCATCGCGTACCAGACGCACTCCCCCCTGGGCGAGGGCCTTGATGACCTCTTCACCAGGGTCGGCGACGTGAAAGCCGAATATGCCACATTCACCGGCCTGGTCGTCGGGCCGCGGGATTACACAGAAGGCATCGCGGACCTGCTGGCCAGTGGCAAAGTTAATGGTAAGGTAGTAGATACCAGTGGACATCGTAAAGGGCACCGTCAGCTTGCGCGGTTCGTCTTCGCCGACCTGGAGCGTGTCCACAATACGCTCGCGACCCTCATAGTCGTAGATAGCATACGCCGCCTGCTGCGCTGGCCCATTGACCGTGACCGTCAGATAGATTGACTCGCCGGGAAAAAAGGTGCGCGCCGGACGCGGCGCGGTAATCTCGCAGGAAAATTCGTCCGCCGCGGTAGCGGGCACAGTCCCGCCCACCAGCATCACCACTGCCAGTGCTGCTGATACGCTACAAACAATCTTTGCGAGCCCGTGGCTGGACCTCACCTACGTTGTGCTCCCTCAGGGTGTGAAGTCGGGCTGTTGCTAGTCTATTTCGGGGAATGGCTGCCGCTTCTTGAGCGCTCGTGTGCTGGGGCGAAGCCCCCGGTAGATTTGCTGCCGCTGCCAGGAGGATTACAACGTGCCGGCGGGGAATTACTCTCACCGGACCGGGGCAGTCAGGCGGCGAGCAGGAAATAGGGGGAAGTCGGCGAAATAAAAGATGGTTACGAGCATGTTGATAGGAGGGCAAAGGAGATTGCGGCGGCTTGACGCACTTATCAGCTTGTGATACTATGCGGTCTGTAGGAGCGCAGGTGGCTGACCGGTATCTCCAACCTCTGGGATCGTATCCGAAAGAAGCGAGGTTGACGTAGCAATGCTAGATGTTAAAGGCTTGGCCCGGCTTGCTAGTGGGGGCGCCGAAGAGAGCATAAGAATCCAGAAGCAGATGGCTTTGCCCTGGAAAGATGCCTTCCGGATTAGCGTCCGCAATGTCACCATACGATGGGGGCGGGCGATGATTACGGCCTCGGGTATCATTCTGGGTATCGCCTTCCTCAGTTCGGTATGGACGGGGGCGGTAATTCAGGAGGGGTTGGAACGTAGTGAGTTGCAGCAAGTCCGGGAGCTGGCTGAAGCCACCGCGGGCGAAGGGGCCGGCGAAGAAAGCGCTGAGGCGGTGCTGGCTGCTGCCCGGGAACGAGCGGCGGCCCGGGCCAGCCGCCAGGCATGGCTGGTGATTATGTCGCTGCTGGTCTGTGGCGTGGGGATCACCAATGCTATGCTGATGTCGGTGACCGAGCGCTTCCAGGAGATTGGGACGATGAAATGCCTGGGCGCGCTGGATAACTTCATTGTCCGGCTGTTCCTGATCGAATCGGCGGTGCTGGGCGTGCTCGGCTCGGTGTTGGGAATGCTCCTTGGTCATCTGGGCATGCTGGGAATCTTCGCGATCCGCGAGCGTAGCCTTTCGGTTGCAGCGAAGATGGACTGGGGCGATATGCTTACTTATTTGCTCATCTCCGTGCTGATCGGCACTGTGCTCTCATTAATAGCGGCCATTGCCCCGGCAGTCCGCGCGGCGCGGATGCGACCGGCCGTAGCCCTGCAAAGCGAGATATAAAACCGGGTATCACTGGTGAAACTGCTCACCGTTGTCCTGTGTGTTGGACCCAGTTGGCGAGAAGGAGAATAAGATGGCCACGATCAAATGTCCGCAGTGTGGCGAAGAGATTGAAACCACTGGCATCGTCACTGTTTGTCCCCAGTGTGGTACTGACTTGCGCGAGGTTATGGAGGAGGTTGGGCACGCGCGGGCGGAGCGAATGAAGACGATCGCCCGGGACGATTCGGTCACTACCCACGAGTTCATCGTACGCACCCGGGACCTGCGCAAGACCTATGTTATGGGCGAAGTTGAGGTCCCGGCCTTGCGTGATATTGATCTGGATGTACGGCGGGGCGAATACCTTTCCATTATGGGTCCGTCAGGCTCAGGCAAGAGCACGCTGTTCAATATGATCGGCGGGCTGGATAAGCCCACCGCCGGGCGCTGCTTCATCGAAGAGGTGGATATGGCCCAGCTTGATGCCTTCGAACTGGCCTGGCTACGGTGCCGCAAGATCGGCTACATCTTCCAGACCTTTAACCTCATTCCAGTTATGACGGCGTTGGAGAATGTCACTCTGCCGATGATCTTTGCCGGCATGGGCACCGACGAGATGATGGACCGGGGTCGCGAACTGCTGGAACTGGTGGGCTTGGGCGACCGGTTTGACCACAAGCCTTATGAGCTGTCCGGTGGCCAGCAGCAGCGCGTGGCGGTCGCCCGGGCACTGGCCAATGCGCCAGCCATCGTCCTGGCCGACGAGCCCACCGGTAACCTCGACCTACAGACCGGTAAAGAGATCATTGACTTACTCAAAGAGCTTAACGAGTCCAGTGGCGTGACCGTCATCTCCGCAACTCACGACCTGAAGATGATTGACGTCTCCGACCGGATTGTGCACATCCGCGACGGCGGGGTCGAGCGGATCGAGGAACGTGCCGACCTGAAACTGGAGATCGGTACGCTGGGCTCGGAACATGTAGAAGATTAAGCAAGAACGGGGCTTCATCGGTTTGGGCTGAAAGACAGTCAATCTCTCTTTGCGCATTACTTAGCGCACAACATAGCGCTTCAGGTGGTGAATGTGGGGTGACTATGACACAGCGAAGGTGCTTCCTTGAACTAACTGGTTTGGTCATTCTGCTGCTGGTGCTCGCGGGCTTGGCCGGTGCGCAGATCGAGGAGCCGGTGCTGACCTCCGACACTAATTATGAGTCGGTGGTGACGACCGTCTCTCCCGAGGAGATAGCGCAGACTGTTCGCCAGCTTGCGGCGGTGGAGAGCCGGGTTACCGGTTATGCCGGCTGTGAGCGGGCCGCTCGGATCGTGGAGGACCGATTCCGCGAACTGGGTCTGGAGGATGTTGCTATCGAAGAGTTTCCCGTCCTGGTTCCGTGGGTCAAGGTAGATGAACGGGGCTGGGCGGCCAGTCTGGACGCGGGTAGTGGCCGTGAGTGGGAGATCCTCCCGATCTGGCCCAATCTGGTCCGCTGTCCCAAGACCCCCGCCAAGGGTATCACCGGCAAGCTTATCTACGCCGGTAACGGCGAACTGCGCGCCTTCACTGGTCTGGAAGTGACCGACAGCGTGGTGCTGCTTGATTTTAACTGTGGGGGGCGCTGGTTCAACGCGCCGTTGTTGGGGGCGCGGGTGGTCCTGTTCGTCGAGCCGGATACCACACTGCGGGGCGAAGCCGAAGAAAAGTTCCTGTCAATGCCCGTGGACATTCCTCGGTTCTGGGTGCCCAAGGAAGCGGCGGACTCGCTTCTGGCGATGCTCACCGCCAATCCTGAGATTCAGGTGACCGTCAAGTGTGATATGGAATGGCGGAAGGTTGTAGCCCAGAATATCACCGGTCGGATCAAGGGTTCCGATCCGGAGCTAAGCAAGCAGCAGGTCGTCATCCAGTCCTACTACGACGGCATTTCGATCACACCTACGCAGGCGCCGGGCGCTGAGAACGCCGTCAGCATCGCGGCGCTCTTCCAGGTTATCAAATCCTTCAAGCAGCATCCGCCCAAGCGCACTATCGTCTTCCTGGCTACTGCCGGGCACTTCGAAGGCCTGGCCGGCTCCAAGGCCTTCATCCGCAAGCGTGTGCGCGGCGCCCGCAGTGACGCGCACGTCAAGAGAATGTTCGACATAGTTTCTGAGGCCCGCGCGGACATTGAGAGCGTAACGCGACGACTGTGGACCGAGCCGGCCGGACAATACCGCCTGGAGCGCAAGCCCCGTCCTCTGGACGAGCAACTGCGGGGTCTGGGGGCGCTGCTGGCCAAGGTCAATGATGCTGCCAAGAAGGCCCGCTTGCTCGGCCGCGTGGTGGGCTACGCAAAGCGCACCGATCCCAACGCCGGCAAGCTGGTCGAGTACCAGTTGACCGAGGAGGAAATGACCGAGCGCCAGCGGTTGACCGAGAAATTCGGTGGGCGAGTCGCCGAGATCGAAGAGGAAGCTGCGCAGACCAAAGCGGCGATTGCCGCGGCGCGGCGTCTGGGCCGCAACGCTGATGCTGGGCAGAAGACCGCAGCGCTCGCGAAGGTCAAAGAGGCCCTTAATGCGCTTACCGGTGCACTCGACTTCAGTGAAGAGGACATCTATCTGTGGTTCTCCATTGACCTGTCCAGTCACAACGATGCTTTCGGAATGTTCTACAAGGCCTACTACTACAACTACTCGGAAACAGACCAATGGAAGTTCTCCGACGTTGGCAAGAAGGCCCGTGAGTACAGCCAGATTATTGGCCGAGCTTTGTCGGTCACTCCCGAAGCGCGCTTCGTAGACGGCATAAACGCGATCAAGGGCAAAGAATGGCATACCTACATGGCTGGGCAGTTGGCGCTGTCCAGCGAGGTGGCCACGCTGGCGGGCATCCCGGGTCTGGGCCTGGCGACCATTGACGACTCCCGGCCGATAGTGGACACGCCGCTTGACCTTCCCGACCAGGTAGATATTGGCAATGTTGTCGAACAGACCCGATTCATGAACTGCCTGCTGGCTGATATGATCTCGATTGAAGAGCCCGACGACCTCTATGAACTTAAGCTGACCGACAACTTTGTGGAGGTCAAGGGGCGCTTGGTGGAGTTTGACCCTCAGGTAGCCACCTTCCCGGACAAGTCGGTTCCCGGCGCCATCGCGCTGGCCCGCCCGCGGCGCAAGACTGCGATGGGTGTGCGTGGTCAGGCCTTTGATATAGCCGGCGAAAAAGACGCACGATACTCGCTGATCGGGCTTCCCAACGTGCGCGCGATTGGGGGTGAGGTTACCATTGAGGGCTATAAGCTTGACGATGACAACGAACAGAGCGGTTACCGGGGCACAGGGGTAATTCGTATGGCCCCCGACCAAGGGGTCAACGGGGCCAAGCAGTATCCGATTACCTTTGCGCTCAACCAGCCGATCAAGCCGGCCACGGTGGTGCTGTTCCACTGTAAGCCTATGGCGATCTACGATATGATTGACCAGCGCTTCTTCGAGCTGCTCTCGGAAATCTATGTGTATGATACTGGTACCGATGCGCCACCGACTGAGTACGGCTATGCTTTGCCGCTGCCTGCTCAGGAGCTGACTTCCACTTATGAGCCGGTGGCAGTAGTCTTTGCCCAGCCCGGGATGCGGATTAAGGTGACGATGGCCGCCAGCCTGCTGGGCTTGCAGTTCGTGCTGATTGGCTCTACCGACGACGAGCCTACCGGAATCGGATACCTGGCCGACGAGAACCCCTCACTGTATGCCACGCCCTACCGGGTAGCCCTCGATATGTGGCGGCTGGACGACTACCGCATTAACCGGTTGACCAAGCACGGCATCGAAAACGACCGAGTTAAGGCGGCCCACAAGCGAGCCAAAGAGCAGTTAGCGCTGGCGGCCACGCACCTGCGCGCCCGCGAGTATGATAAGTTCTTCACTTATGCCCGCTCGGCCTGGAGCAACGAATCCAGCGCTTATCCGCAGGTGCGTGCCACGGAGAACGATGTGATCAAGGGGGTCATCTTCTATCTGGCCCTGCTGCTGCCGTTTGCCTTCTTTACCGAGCGGCTGGTCCTTGGTGCCACGAATATTACCGGTCAGATCTTCGGGAACGTGGGTATCTTCCTGATAGTGTTCACGGTCATTGCCTTTGTCCACCCGGCGTTCGCCATCACCTTCACGCCCGCCATCATCCTGCTGGCCTTCATTATTCTGGCGCTGACCGTCGTTGTGGTGGGCATTATCGTCCAGAAGTTCGAAGAGCAGATGAAGGCGGTTCGCTATGAGCAGACCGGCATACACAGCGCCGACGTGGGCCGGCTGGGTGCTTCCGCGGCTGCGTTTAACCTGGGTATATCTAACATGCGCCGGCGTAAGACGCGTACCTACCTGACCGCGGCCACGTTGGTCCTGCTGACCTTCACAGTGCTTTCTTTCACTTCGGTAGTGCAGCAGACCCGTACGAACAAACTGTTACTGCCTCGGTTTGCCGAATACGACGGAATCATGATTCGTGACCTGGGCTGGCTGCCGATTGGTGAAGCCACCGAGCGCATCCTGAAGAACGAATTCGGTGACCGCTACCCGGTGGCGGCGCGAGGCTGGTATTTCTCGGGAGCAGCCGGCCAACAGTCGTTCGTCACCATCCGGCGCGGCGACGCCAGTTACAACGCCACCGCGATGGTCGGTCTGACGCCCTCGGAAGCTGATATCACTGGGATTGACAGCGCGCTGCTACCGGGGGGCAGGTGGTTCGAGGCCGGGGAGAAAGACGTCTGTATCCTCCCGGAAAGCGTCGCTAGTACTCTGGAGGTTTCGTCCGAGCAGGTGGGTACTGCGACGGTCAGCATTTTCGGTAAGCAGATGCGAGTTATCGGCATTATCCGCTCGGGTCAATTCAGTAGTACTACCGACCTGGATGGTGAAGTGCTCACGCCGGTTGACTTTATGGTCACCCAGCAGCAGTTTGGCGAGCAGATGGAAGAGCAGCGGACCGTCACCCGCCGACCGTCGAAGGCGGAGCAGCGCCGCGAATACATCCATCTGGCCCCGGATATGATGGTGGTGGTGCCCTACAGCTTCCTGCTGAACGTGGGGGGCACGCTCCGCTCGGTAGCTATTGGTATTGACGACCCGGACAAAGTTGATGAAACGCTCGATGACTTGGTCCAGCGCATTGACCTCAACATCTACGGTGGCGTCAAGGGGCGCACCTACCTGTGCAGCTCCTTCGGCACCACCGGCTTCCAGGGCATGGCCGACCTGGTCATCCCCATTCTTATTGCTGCCGCTATCGTGCTGAATACCATGCTTGGCTCTGTCTACGAACGGGTTCGCGAGATCTACATCTACAGCTCGCTGGGGCTGGCGCCGACCCACGTCGCCGCCTTGTTCGTGGCCGAAGCGAGTGTCTACGCCATCCTCGGCGCGATTATCGGGTATCTGATCGGGCAGGTTGCGGCCCGGATATTGGTGCGGACCGAGGTGGTGCCGGGGCTGAATCTCAACTACTCCTCGCTATCGGCGGTGCTGTCCACGCTCATTATTATGGCGACGGTGCTGGCCTCGGTCATCTACCCGGCGCGGCGGGCGTCGGATATCGCGATGCCGGGTATCGAGCGGCGCTGGGCTATGCCCGAACCCGAAGGCGACAAGATGATCATCAAGCTGCCCTTCACCGTTACCGGCGACCAGGCCCTGGGTGTGAATATGTACCTGCACGAGTACTTTGCGGCCCACACCGACTACTCGTTAGGTCAGTTCTCCACCGACGATATCTATCTCACTGAGGAGGACTACGAGTATGGCCCGGGCTACGCCCTGAATACGATGGTCTGGCTGGCTCCCTACGACCTGGGTGTCTCCGAGCAGCTTACCATTGAGACGCTGCCGACCGAGGATGAAGAAATCTTCGAGATTGATGCCCAGATCATCCGGGCCAGCGGCGACGACGCGTCGTGGCTGCGGGTGACGCGCAATTTCATAAACATTCTCAGGAAACAATACCTGCTGTGGCGGACCTTCCCGGTGTCTCAGAAAGAGGAGTATGGCAAGCGGGCAGAGGAACTGATCGCTGCCGGCTCACCCTCATCCGGGGCGCAAGTGGAGGCGTAGCACAGGTCGTCATCCCGGCCGCGGCCCGGCGCGGACGGTTGGGCCGGAGCTTGGCCCGGTTAACATGAATGTCTGGACAGTCTCGGAGGTGTCGCGTGGCTCATATTGACCCCGAAATAGAACTATACCGCAACTTAATGGACCAGCCCGACGAGTACGTTGACGGCTTCGGAACCAAGGCCATTCTCGGGTCGTTGTTCGTTGGGTTTGTGATGATGCCAGGCGCCATCTACCTGGGTTTGATGGCCGGCCAGACGCTGGGCCCCGCCGCGGAGTGGACGACCATCATTCTATTCGCTGAAATCGCCCGGCGCTCGTTTGTTACCATGTCGCGCGCCGAGGTCTACATCCTCTTCTACATCGCAGCGTCGCTGGCTTCGGCCACTGGCTCCCTGCATCTGGCCGGCGGCGCCTTCGCGGGCGCGATGTTCCAGCAGTACTTCGTCCGCTCCCCCGCGGCCAAGGGTATGGGCATTGCCAGCCGCATCCCCCACTGGGTTGTCCCCCCGGGCGATTCTGTGGCGCTGGCCCAGCGCACCTTCTGGCATCCCGACTGGATTTGGCCGGCGGCGCTGGCTGTGGGTGGTCGGATCCTCGGTCGCATGATCTGGTTCGGCATGGGCTATACAATGTTCCGGATCACCTCCGACTACGAGAACCTGCCCTACCCGTTTGCCGCTATTACCGCTCAGGGCTCCACTGCCCTGGCTGAGGCTACCAGCAAGGAGGAGACGTGGCGCTGGCGCACCTTCTCCATCGGCGCGATGATCGGTCTGGTTTTCGGGGCCATCTACCTGGGCATCCCCACTATTACCGGTGTGATGATGACCGAGCCGGTCCAGCTTATTCCGATTCCGTGGGTGGACTTGACGCGGACTACCGAGAGTGTCCTGCCCGCTGTCCCGATGGGCTTTATGACTAACCTGGGCAGCGTCATCAGTGGCTTCGTCGTGCCCTTCTGGGCCGCGGTGGGCAGCTTCATCGCCGCCATCGGTATGGCGATCGTCAACCCCATGTTGTACCGGGCCGGCATCCTCCATACCTGGCGGCCGGGTATGGACACCATCAACACTCAGTTCTATAACCAAATTGACTTCTACTTCAGCGTCGGCATCGGTGCCGCCCTTGCTGTGGCTGTCCTGGGCTTCTACGAGATCTATAGGAAGTGGCGGTATGACCAGCAGGCCCGCGCGCGGGGCGAGGAAACGCGCGGCGGCTGGCAGGTACCGCATGGCCGGGGCGACTTCCCGCTGTGGATTCCCATCGGCGTCTATGTTCTAGCCGGCTTGGGTTATATCATAATCTGTGCGATCCTGGTGCCCAAGTTCCCCATTATCTTCATCATCGCTTTCGCCTTCCTGATTAGCCCTGTTGAGTCCTATGTCAACGCCCGCCTCATTGGGTTGACCGGGCAGTACCTGGGTGTGCCCATGGTCAAGGAGGCCACGATCATCTTCAGTGGTTACAAGGGTGTTGACATCTGGTTCGCACCCATACCGGTATTCAACCTGGGGGGGGCGGCTCAGCAGTTCCGAGTCCTGGAGCTGACCGGCAACAAGATCGTCAGCTTAGTCAAGGCAGAGCTGTTAATGCTGCCCATTAGTATATTCTGTAGCTTGCTGTTCTGGCAGTTCGTCTGGCGGCTGGCGCCTATCCCCTCGCCCTACTATCCTTACGCCCAAATGATGTGGCCGCTCAATGCCTTGCAACGGGGGCTGTGGCTGACCTCCACCGTCAACCCCGAGCGAAGTATTTTCTATAAGGCGTGGCGGCGCAGCTATGCCATCGGCGGGTTCATTGCAGCGGTCAGTCTCTACACAGGCCTCTCGGTTTTCCGCATGCCGATTCTGTTGATTTACGGCGTGGTGCGGGGGTTCGGGATCCTGCCGCACTCTGTCATACCCCAGATGATCGGCGCGCTCATCAGCCAGTTCTACTTCGTGCCGATGTTTGGTGCGCGGCGCTGGAAGCAGTATGCCACGGTCCTGGCGGCCGGGTTCGCCTGCGGCATGGGCCTTGTCGGCATGGGCACGATCGCCCTGGCGCTGATCGGAAAAGCCGTCTCGCAGATGCCTTACTGAGTAGGACGAATGGGAGAATGCTCGCTATGCTGGTGACCCCGCGGTGGCCGGGGTCGCCAGTAATGGTTTTGCGGCATCGCCGTGCTGATGTGCCGTCCGGCGAGTAGGCACTGGGCAGGTTAAAGCGCGGGGGCGGCGGGTATAATTTGGTTGCAAACGAGCCGACTCTCCATGTCACTGACCAGCCATCTCTCAGGCTGCCGTCAGGTCGGTTCAGCGCTTCGCGTTCTGACATCGCGGCACCGATTAGCTCAGTTTACAGGAGGACTCGCAATGCTTCGCAACCACCCACAAGCTCGTGGCTTTACCGTAATTGAGCTTATCATAGTCATTAGCATCATTGGTGTTCTGGCGGCAATTATCTTCCCGGTGTTCTCCCGCGTCCAGCAGAACAGCCGCAAGACCATCTGCCTGAGCAATCTGCATCAACTCCACCTGGCTATGAAAGGATACCAGGCGGATTCGGACGGCTTTCTGCCCTCCTGGTGCATAAGTGATCCCAATCCCAACTTAGCGCCCGATCCCAAGAATAAGCCGGCTGACGATATCGTGACCTGGGATGTCGTTCTGCTGGATTACCTCGGCGATGCGACGGAGCTCTTCGTCTGCAAGAACAATCCGGTGGCGGGGAACAAAACGGTGGTAGGCCGTGACCCGGAGGGTAACCCGTACAACGCCCGCGCTTATGCGATGCCGCGCTACACGCAGTGGGACTTCGGCGGCAACAAGTTCGCCGGCGTGGAGGTCGCCCGGATTCCGAATCCGTTCACCACGGTACTTCTCTTCGAAAAGGGGGCCAATCGGCCCGGGACCTGGGGGGATGCCATTGGCGAGAACGCCTGGCAGAGCCACGATAGTCGGGAATACCTGGGTGACCGCTACCACGATGATATGTTCCATTTCAACGGCAAGAACTTCCTGTTCATTGATGGCCACGCCAAGTACTTTGAGCCGCCTAGAGAGCTGTACAGCGGTGAGTCGGACGATCCGCAGTGGCCCGAGGACCCTGCGTGGGACAAGACAGATGACACGATCACCATACCGGACAAGCCTGCCAAGCCCTCGGACGTGAATCCAGAGAACCCCTTTGCGTGGGATTCCGGGCGGCGGGATTGTGATACGAGTAAGTCCTGCGGTCCGGGCGTACTCGAGCGGGGCTGGCCGTGGTATAAGATCCGCGATGGGAAGCCTGGCGACTGGCCGCCGGCGGCCGGCACCTGGCCCCCTGATCCCGACGAGTGGCCGTAGTAGTCCGCGCGGGCTTGCCCGATTCCGACTACCAACCCAGGGGCACCCCGCCCCTGGGTTTTTTCTGCGTGGCGCCGGCTGGCCTGTCCAGGAAGGATTACTCCGGTGCGTATCGAAACAGTCCTGTGGACAGCAGGCAGCTTCACCTCAGTTCCCGAAGGGAGCGATCTACCGTGGCTATCAAGCAGCTTTTTGACCTCACTGGCAAGGCGGCGCTGGTTACCGGCGGCGCACGGGGTATCGGACGAGCCTGTGCCGAGGGCCTGGCGGAATTTGGCGCAGACGTGGCTATCGCCGACATCCACGAGGAAAACGTCAATAAGACCGTCGCCGAGATGACCGAGGCCTACGCTGTCAAGGTTGAGGGCATAGTGTGCGATGTGACTGATGCGGCGGCCGTCGCGGCTATGATCGAGCAGGTGGCGAGTGCCTTCGGCAAGCTGGACATTCTGGTCAATAGTGTGGGCATCTGTATCTGGCGGGCTGCTCTGGAGGTTGACGAGGAAGAGTGGCACAAGGTGATGGACACGAACCTGACCGGCACCTTCCTGTGCTGTCGGGAGGCGGCCAAGCAGATGATTGCCACCGGCGGCGGGGCGATGGTCAATATTGCCTCTATGTCGGGGCATATCGTCAACACGCCCCAGGCTCAGGCCTCCTATAACACTTCCAAGGCGGGCATGATCCACATGACCCGCAGCATGGCTGCCGAGTGGGCTGAGTATGGCATCCGGGTCAATACCGTGAGCCCCGGCTATACGCTTACAGAGATGACCCAAACGGTGCCGGACTACCACGAGGGATGGAGCGAGTTGACCCCGATGAAGCGGCTGTGTGAGCCGGAAGAGCTGGTCGGCGGGGTGATCTATCTGGTTTCAGAGGCAGCCAGCTTCACCACCGGCCACGATCTGGTCATTGACGGCGGATACATGGTCTGGTAGCTGACCCCTCTGGCGCCTGCGCTGTCCGGCACTGTGGGAGGGGCTTCTGCGGATGCGAGTGGCCGCTTGGCCCCGACCATGCTATACCGTAGGAGCGAGATTCTTGTCGCGACAGGAATGTCGCTCCTACCATCGTGTGTAGGATGCTTCGCCGACCCGCCCTACCCGAAGTCATACAGGCGGCCTTTGTGCTGTCGTTATGCTGCTGTTGTGCTGCTGTCAATCGGGCCAGTCACCGCCGGCACTCGTCACCAGCCACCTGTTCTCTTGCTTCTCTAACTCCACCCACAGCGAGAGGTGCAGGGGCGGTTCCGCCGGACTGGTATCGAGCCATACGTCCACTTCCAGGGTTGCTCTGGCCGTATCAGCGGTGATCTGCAGGTCACGCAGAACCGGAGTGACCCTGATGGTTCTGAACTCGCGAAAGCCCGCCAGCGCCTGGCGCCTCAGCTCTCTTCTGTCGTAGATGCCGTCGTCGTAATCGCTGGCTATCAGTCCCAGCAGCCCGCCCAGGTCCTTAGCCTCTACCGCTTGTTCGGCTTGGACAAGAAGCTGTTTGATCTTCTGCTCATCCGACAACTGGGGCCGGGGCAGCCACCATACCCCCACGACAATGCCGGCCAGTAGCACGATGGCTGCTAATACAGCCGGCCCACGGCGCGAAATAGTCATAGTTGCCCGCGCTAAGCGTAGAATACGCACATGCGGATGTCATTGCGCTGATTGACATCTGCAACTGCTCGGTGTTACTCTAATTATACCCGCGCATGGGGGCGAGTATAGCAATGCCGGTTTTTTCGGGCGACTGAGGAGGGATGATGATGAGTAGGGACATTCTGGCACATTGCATCGGCCTATTGAGTCTGTTGTTGACGCTGGTGGGGGTGTTGGGCTGCCAGCCCGAGCCGGAGCCACCCTCGGCTGGGATTGTCGTTGAAAGTGAGCGGCCTGCGCTGACCGGCACGGAGGAAGGTGAAGCCGAGATGAAGATTTTCAGTGAGGCCTTCGAGCAGGGGCAGTCTTTGCCCGACAGGTATGCCCGCAAGTATGATAACCTCAGCCCGCCGCTCACATGGGCAGGTCTGCCCGAGGGCACGGTGGAGTTGGCGCTGATCTGCGATGATCCCGATGCGCCCGTCGGCGTCTGGACGCACTGGCTGATCTGGGGAATCTCCCCGGAGCGCACTGAGCTGCCCGAGGGCGTTCCCACCGAACCGATGGTGGCCACATTGGGCGATCTCCGCCAGGGCCGCAATGACTTCGGCGCTAGCGGCTACGATGGCCCGCAGCCGCCCTCAGGTACGCACCGTTACTTCTTCCGCCTCTATGCGCTGGGCGAGAAGCTGGACCTGGCCCCGGGAGCCGATGCCAAACAAGTGCATGCCGCGCTCGAGGGCAAGGTCCTGGCTCAGGCCGAGATCATGGCGACGTATGCACACTAACGCTCATCGCAAGTGGCTTTACGGGTCGTAGCAAATGAGAGGCTGAGCAATGATCGCTGACAATGTCGAAGCTCTGATTGGCAATACCCCGTTGGTCGAACTCAGCCGGATTGCGGCGGATGTTGACGTCACGGTACTGGGCAAATGTGAGTTTGCCAATCCCGGCGGCAGCGTCAAGGACCGCATTGCTCTGTCCATGATTGACGCTGCCGAGCGCGACGGGCTGATAACGCCCGGGCAGAGCACGCTCGTTGAGCCGACCAGCGGCAACACCGGTGTTGGGTTGGCGGTGGTTGCGGCTGTACGGCGGTACCGGCTTATCCTGACGATGCCGGAGAGCATGAGCGTGGAGCGCCGCCGGCTACTGACCGCCTACGGCGCGGAGCTTGTGCTCACTCCCGCGGACGGCGGGATGAAGGCGGCAATAGCCAGGGCCGAGCAAATTGCCGCTGAGTCGCCCGACGCTTTTGTGCCGATGCAGTTCGAGAATCCGGCCAATCCGCAGGCGCATCGTGAGGCCACTGCCGAAGAGATCTGGCGCGACACCGACGGGGCGGCAGACATATTCGTGGCCGGGGTGGGCACAGGCGGCACTATTACCGGCGTCGCCAGCGCCTTGAAGCCGCGCAAGCCCACGCTCCAGGCGATTGCGGTCGAGCCGGCTACCTCGCCGGTACTGTCCGGCGGCGATCCGGGGCCGCACGGGATCCAGGGCATTGGCGCGGGCTTCATTCCTCCAGTGCTGGACGTGGACTTGCTGGATGAGATTATCCCTTGCACGGAGGAAGATGCTTTCGCCACCTCGCGCCGCCTGGCTACGGAGGAGGGCCTGCTGGTCGGCATATCGTCGGGGGCGAACGTCTGGGCGGCGCTCACCATAGCCCGACGGCCGGAGAACGCGGGCAAGACGATCGTCACGATACTATGCGATACCGGCGAGCGTTACCTTTCTGGGAAGCTGTTCCGCACACCGTAGACGCAACGTCTGTCCGCGTCTGCCGACATGCAAGACGCCCTGCCATACTCGCTTACAGCGCGGGGCGCTGCTTGTGCCAGTCGTTGGCCTGCTCGTAGGCATAGGCCACCTGGAGAATCTTCTCTTCGGCGAAGGCCCCGGCCATTATCTGCAGGCCCACCGGCAGTCCCTGGGCAAATCCGCACGGGATGCTGATCGCGGGGATGCCGGCCAGGTTGATCGGAATCGTGCAGATATCGGCTAGCTTCATCGCCAGCGGGTCGTCGGCTCGCTCGCCGATCTCGAAGGCCACGGTAGGCGAGGTGGGGGAGAGCAGCACGTCGTATTTCTCGAAGGCCCTGTCGAAGTCGCTCTTGATGAGCGTGCGGACCTTGAGGGCCTTCAGGTAATAGGCGTCGTAGTACCCGGCGCTCAGTGCGTAGGTGCCCAGCATAATGCGCAGCCGCACCTCCGGCCCGAAGCCTTCGGCGCGCGTGTGCGAGAACAGCTCGTTGATGTCGTCAGTCTCGACCGGGGTGCGGTAGCCGTACCGCACGCCGTCGAAGCGGGCCAGGTTGGACGAGCACTCCGCCGGCGCGATAATGTAGTAGACCGGCAGGCTGTAGTCAATGTGGGGCATCCGGACCTCTTCGCACTCCAGGCCCATGTTCTGCAACTGGTCAATCGCCGCTTGCACGCAGTCGCGCACCTGCGGGTCAATGCCCTCGCCCAGAAGCTGCGTCGGGACGCCCGCTTTCAGCCCGTCTACGGAGCCGGTCAGATGCTCAGTATAGTCGGGCACGGGCACATCGGCGGAGGTTGCGTCGAGCGGATCGTGCCCGGATATCAGGTTCATCACCAGCGCGCAGTCGGTGACATCCTTGGTCAGCGGGCCGATCTGGTCTAGCGACGAAGCATACGCAATCAGCCCGTAGCGCGAGACGCGCCCATAGGTCGGTTTCAGGCCGACGATGCCGCACAGTGCAGCGGGCTGTCGAATCGAGCCGCCGGTGTCCGACCCCAGCGCCACGAAGGCCTCGCCGGCGGCCACCGCTGCGGCACTGCCCCCGCTCGAGCCGCCCGGTACGCGGTCGAGGTTCCAGGGATTGCGCGTCACTTGGAATGCCGAGTTCTCGGTAGATGAGCCCATCGCGAACTCGTCCATATTGGTCTTGCCGACCATCGGTAGCAGCGCGTCTTGCGTGCGCTCGACTGCGGTGGCGTCGTACGGCGGCACGAAGTTCTCCAACATCTTCGAGCTGCACGTGCTGGGCAGGCCTTTCGTGCACATGACTTCCTTGATGCCGATCGGTACCCCCGTCAGGGCATTGGGCGCTGTTTCAGCGGCCAACTTCTGATCAGCCTGTGCCGCCTGCTCTCGGGCACGCTCGGGAGTGACGGTGACAAACGAGTTCACCTGGTCTTCTACGGCCTCAATCCGCGCCAGGCAGGCTTCAGTGGCCTCCTGCGCCGATAGCTGACTGGCGGCAATCTGCTCAATTAGTTCGTGAGCGGTCAGTTCATAAAGCTCCACGACAAACCTCCGTGTATGCTAAGCCGTGCGGCCTACTTATCCACAATTCGAGGCACGCGAAAGAAGACGTCGGCGCTGTCGGGCGCGTTGGCGATGACCTCTTCGACTGGCAGAGAGGGGCGCGAGCTGTCCTGCCGGTAGACGTTCTCCATCGCGATGGCATGCGAGGTTATCTCCACGTCGTCAGTGTTGAGTTGCTCAAGCTCCTGGAAGTAGACGAGAATGCGATTAAGCTCGTGCCCGACACGTGCTAATTCCTCGGGCGGCAGCGCTAGATGCGCCAAGCTGGCGACGTGGGCTACTTCTTCGGGAGTTATCTCGGGCATACTGAACGGCCCTCCTTTGGTGCGGTGACGACCAGACTAATCTTAACACACGCTCGCACCGGCGGTCAACTCGAGGAACTGTTCGAGACTCTCAGGATTTTGAGGAAGGGAAAAGAAGTAGCAGTATGGATAGCTTGCGCTTGATTCCCGGAGGAGCGCCATGCCTGGCGACGTAGGATAGCGACAGGAATGTCGCTCCTACCGGTAGCGATAGGCTCGAACCGCCGGTCAACCTGGGCGCGTGTTGACCGCTGCGCGCAGAAGTTATATCCTAGTCAAGCTGGCCACACGCTAATTGCAGCGACATGCCAACCCGCCAGGCTTGCGTCAGAAAGGGCTTATGATTATGACCTCGCGAGAACGTGTCCTCACCGCTTTGGATCACCGGGAGCCTGACCGTGTGCCCTTTGATCTGGGCAGCACGGTTGTCTCTGGTATTCATCAGCAGGCGTACTTGAATCTACTTAAGGAGCTCGACGAGTCCGAGCGCAAACTGCTGCCGGTCCTCGATATCAAGCAGCAGCTAGCAACTCCCCACGAAGATATCCTCAACAGGCTCGGAGTGGATGTCGTCGGTCTGCTGCGCTGCATCGGGCGGGGTGATGAGGCCAGGACCGACGAGGATGACGAGTTCTGTTATATGTATGACGCCTGGGGCATCGGCTGGCGTATGCGCAAGGCGGGCGGGCTGTACTACGATATGTTTACTCATCCGCTGGAGGGTGCAGCTCTTGACGATGCCCGGGCTTACCCATGGCCCGATCCGGTGGCTGACCTGGACCTGGCCGGGATTGAGCAGGCAGCACGCGAGCTTAACGAGAACAACGATAGGGCCATTGTCGTTCATAACTTCGGTTCCGGTATTCTGGAGCTGTACCTGTGGCTGCTGGGCTTCGAGTACGGCTTTATGAGTCTGGCGATTGATAAGCCGCTCGCCGGCTACGTGCTGGGTAAGCTTACTGAGATAAAGATGCAGTATGACGAGGCAATACTTCCGCTGGTCGGTGAGTATGCGCATATTTTCTACGAAGCCGACGACATTGCTGACCAGACTAGCCCCCTCCTCAATCCGGAGATGTTGCGGGAAATGATTATCCCGCTGCACAAGCAGCAAAATGAGAATGTCAAGCGGCTTGCGCCTCATCTCAAGGTTTTTTTTCACACGGATGGCGCTATCTTTGACCTTATCCCTGATCTTATTGACTGCGGTGTTGACATACTCAACCCGGTGCAGGTTACTGCTACGGGAATGGACGACACCGCCCGGCTCAAGCGTGAGTTCGGCGATGAGATCACCTTTTGGGGTGGGGTGGATACGCAGCGGATAATGTCTCTGGGTACGGCGCAGGAGGTCAAGGACGAAGTCAAGCGCCGCATTGACGACCTGGCTCCGGGCGGCGGGTACGTCCTGAACACCGTGCACAACATCCAGGGCGACGTCCCCCCCGAGAATATCATGGCGCTGGTCGAAGCTCTGGAGGAGTATGGCTGGTATTGAATGGGGTGGTAGGGACCTGCAACCGAGTGCCCAGGCTGCCAAACCGTTTTGTCTGGGAATCCTTTTAGGTTATACTAAGCATTGTCTGGGCGCGAATATAGGTGTAAGGAGAAGTGGACTGTGAAAAGTTGCGGCAATCAGCTTCGTTTGGTGGCGGTATTGATAGCAGTTAGCCTGGTCTTGGTTGGTGGTTGTGCTGGGGTCGCGCCCCTGATTCAGTTGGTTGAGTATGCGGGGGTTATCAGCACCATAAAAACCGTTTTTGATGACCACGATGGTGGAGGAGAGACGAGCTATAACCTCTCCGGTTACGTCTACATTGACCGCGAAGCCGACAAGATCGCCATTACCGATAGCCAATTGCCTCCTGACACTCCCGGCCAGTGGGAGACCTACCCGGGTGCAGACGTCACCATTAACACCACGCCCCCGGGCACCACGACGACTTATTCTGCGGCGACTGACACTCCCGGCTACTTCATCTTTGAGCATGTCACGCAAACCTCGTTGGTGCTGACCGTCGAAACGCCCGAGGGCAGCCTGGTGGGCTTCGATGTTGACTTGATTGCGGGCACAATCACGCCGCGCGAATAGCAGCGAAGCGCAGCGAGTAGCACAGATGCCCGCGTTGTTCAGAGCTTGCCCAAGGGTGCTGGTAAGCGGGGTTTGCGTGGTGGATTGGCGAAGGGTGCGCCTGGTCACGGTCTCATACTGCAGCGCGTGAGGTCTTGCCCGTGGCCACAGCGCTGCCTATTGGTATAACCTCGGTACAAGCAGCACGACCACACCGGCCAGAGCGGCTGCTATCAATAGCTGTCCCACATAGAGGGCCGTTTTGCTGCGCCGGGCGCGGATGCCAAAAATGGATAGTACCACCGCAACCAGGCATTGCACCAGGCCCAGGACGAAAGAGAAGTTCACCGCCATATCGGGTGGATGGGTGCGGATGTAGGCGACGATGGCCGCCCAACCACCAATCACCAGCAGACTGCCGATGAATAGGAGCACGGAGGCGCTGTTCAGCAGCTTCGTCGAGGTCCCTCGTTCGGCATTGCTCTGCTCATTGCGTGACATAATCTTCCCTCTCTAATCGAGTGTCAGTCCTCGGCTGCTCATTATCTTATACTGCAGCGCGTGGATTTTGGTGGCCGGGCCGCTGTCGTGCTGGGCGAAGCCGGTCGTGGCCGCTGAGACCTCCCACGGTGGCTCAATCCTTTGCAGACAAGCGATACTTGTGTCCAGCGCGGGCCTTTTCGCTACTGCCAAAAGTTTTTGCCGGAGAGGTGCGGAGAACCGGCTTTTTCAAAAAAGCGGGTTCTCCGCGAAATCTGTTAATCAGTTCCTTGCCTCAGTCGGTCTCCATCCCCCGCGAGCTCATAATCTTATACTGCAGCGCGTGGATTTTGGTCGCCGGGCCGCTATCCTGCTGGACGAAGCCGGTTGTCGCCAGCGAGCGCAGCTCCGGCGCGAACAGCGCACTGTCCGACTCCCGCTCCAGGATATCAATGTTGCCCTTGTAGAGCTGGACGGTGTACTTACCGTTGACCGCCCACTGGGAGTTTTGTAGGAAAGCGTCGCAGTCCTGCTTGATCGGGTGGAACCAGCCGCCGTGGTAGACCATATACGCCCAGCGCTGCTCGACGAGCGGCTTGAACTGCACCTGCTCCTTGGTCAGGCAGAGCTTCTCCAGGTCGCGGTGCACGGTGAGGATGACTTCGGCGGCGGGCGCTTCGTAGGCCTCGCGCGACTTCAGCCCAATCAGCCCGTCCTCGAACATATCAATCTTGCCGATGCCGTGTTCACCGGCGACGCGGTTCAGGTAGTGGATGATATCGCGCAGGCCGGTCTGGTCGTCGCAGCGCACCGGCAGGCCCTCCTCGAACTCAATCTCGATGGTCTGCGGCTCGTCGGGCGCATTCTCGGGGAACTTATACCAGATGTAGTCTTCCTGGGGGATGCGCATCTGCAGGTTGTCCACCTCGCCCGAGCCGATCGAGCGGCACCACATCGTCCGGTCGTCGCCGATGCCCGGGTTATAGGGGATGCCGTACTGCTCGCTGAGGTCTTTCTCCTCCTGGCGGGTGAAGTTGAAGTCACGCACGGGCAGGATCACCGTCAGGTCGGGTGCAAAGATGGAAAAGACGTTCTTCATCCGGTACTGGTCGTTGCCCTTGCCGGTGGAGCCTTCGCAGATGGCGTCGCAGCCGTGCTCCAGCGCAAATTCGGCGACTTTCCGAGCGATGAGCTGCCGGGTCATCGAGGTCGCCACCGGGTACCCTTCGTAGTCGGAGTTGGCGTAGATGGCCCTGGTAATGTAGTCGTCCACGAACTCGTCGGTCGCCTCGAGGAAGAACCACGGCGTCGCAGCAACCTCGGCCTTCATCTTGGCGTCGGCAATCTCCTCGTCCATCAAGCCGACATCAACCGTCACCGCCAGCACCTCTTCCGCGCCGTAGTATTCGGGGAGCAGCTTGAGGGCCAGCGCCGAGTCCAGTCCGCCCGAGTAGGCCACCGCTACTTTCTTCACCTGCGGAATCTCAATAGTGTACTTCCCACTCATGTCCATAGTTGTATCCTCCAATTCGGTACGACAGGTGTCTCGCCTGTCGGCATCTTGCTTGTATTGCACAACGGACAGCAGGGCCGACCCACTGCGGGCCGGCCTCGTCTGAGAACTAGTCTATATTATGCTTGCCGAGCGCAGTGGCGTCAATAGGGCGCGCTAATCGGCGAATTCGTTCAGCAGCGTCACTCTTTGGGCACCCCAGTCCTCCGGCATTGCCTCTGCCAGACGCCGGTCGGCGGTGACGACCTGCGTGTCATGTGCTTCGGCCAGGGCGAGATACATAGCGTCGTAGACCGTACAGCCCCACTGTAGAGCAATTCGGGTTGCCGGCTCGACAAGCTCGCGAGTACTACGCCATCTGAGCGGTGTCCTCTGCAAGTCCTGTACGATCTCCAGAGCCCTGTGAATATCCAATTGGCTGCGTCGTGCTCGTTTCCACACCGCGCTCGCCACCTCAATGGTGAGCAATTCGGGCGCCGCCAGGCTTATAACACCTTCCTCGGATCTAGCCCGCAAGGCGTCAGCTAACTCCTGGTTGGGTTCTGGCAGGTACCACTTGACCGCAACGGATGCGTCTATCACCAGTAGCCGGTGGTTCATCGGTTGTCGCGGTCATCTCTGATCAGCTCAGTGCTGTCAGACAAGATGCCTTGCTCGGCGCGAATGCGCTCCCTGATGCGCATTGCCGACGCCAGTGTGCCCATCTCGTGTTCTTCAGAGAGACGTTCAAGGGCCATTCCCAACTCCTGCTGCAGCGAGCGGCCGTGGCGCTTGGCCCGAGCCTTGAGCGCGTCTACGGTTTCCTTGGAAAGGTTGCGTATCAATATATCGGGCATCGCTACTCCTTCCTGCTATCATAATGATAGCATTATGATAGCACCATCAGCCCAGTTAGTCAAGTCGGCTTGACGAACCTCATCGTGTAAGCCCAGAGCCTGCCGAAGGCTTCCTCCAGCACAAAGCCAGCCTGCTGCCCCTCCTTGATGGTGGTGGACTTCACACGATAGTCGGGGTCCATAAACAGCTCACTGATAGCCAGGTACCCGCCGGGCCTCAGCACTCTCTTCATTTCGCGTAGCGCTTTGCGGCGGTCGGGGATTTCGTACAGGACCGTCGTTATGCAGACCACGTCCAGCGAACTGTCTGCGAACGGCAAATCGTGGGCGCTGGCCAGTATCAGTGCCACATTCGCTGGCCGGCACTGCGGCCTCAAGGATGCTGTGGGAGGGGCACCCTCCTTATCCTGAGCTTGCCGAAGGGTGCCCCGACCATTCTCGTTGATATCCTCGTTCGCCAGCCGGGATAGCTTCCGGCTTAGCAGATCAAGCATCGCTGGCTGAATGTCCAGCGCATAAACCTTGCCGCTCCGGCCCACCGCCCTCGCGATGGGAATAGTGAACGCGCCGCTGCCGCAGCCCAGGTCTAAGACCGTCATCCCCGGTCCAATCCCACTCCATTCTATCAGCTTTTCCGGCGGCTGCATCCGTCTTCGGAACCTGCTATCCAGCACGTGGTGAATAAACGACGGCGCGGGAAAGTGCCAGAAGCGCCGCACAATCCGCGCCACCACCTGGTGGAGGAAGATAATGCCTCCGATAATTACCAGCAGGAGCTTGATGATTGTCATATTCAATTCCTTGGGTGAGGCGGTGACCTGCTCGGCCGATGGTCATCGTTGCGTTCTCTTGCGACCAGGATCTCCCAGACGTGCTCGGGATCAAGCTGGGCTATGACCTGCCGGGCCTGATTGCGCACTTCCTCGATCTGCTGCTCGGAAGATTCCTTCTTAACGCCGATGATGACTTTGCGCTGGTCCACAATTGGCGGGCCGCCGACTACGACTACAGTAACCAGGGGATTCTGGAGCCTGTCAGTAATACGCTCTTCGAGCCGAGAAAGCTGCCTCGTTCCCGCAAGCATCTGGTCGGCAGGAATCGACCGAGAGAGCAGGTAGATAGGCCCTCCAACGAGGAAGAGCCAGAACACGGCAAAGGCAATCCGGTATCCGCGTGACTTGCGTTGCCGCCGCCATGCCTTTACAATATAGTCCTGATTTAGGTTCTCGTGTCTCAGGTGCGCTCCTGTTAGGTGGAAAACAGTGAGATAGCCCGCAAGGACCCAATCCGGCAATGTCCAGCCGATGAAGGCTCCCGCCAAAGCCATGGTGAATACGGGCGCGCTCATCAGAGTTAGCGGGTAGTCTGTGTAGGCCGCACCGATATACTGTGTGCCGACAACTAGAGCTGCCAGCACCGTAAGGAGGGTCG
>JALGTU010000016.1 GCA_029821195.1 Candidatus Zipacnadia bacterium | reverse complement strand
GAGGTCGCCGAGGCCCGAGGCTACACGGTAATCGAGCCCAGCGCCGCCCTGGCCACTCACCTGCACGAGCTTATTAAGCAGCACGCCGCCGCGCTGCTCACCCGCCAGGATGTCCAGGATATGGTGGAGACTGTGCGGCACACCGAGCCGGCGGTGGTAAACGAGTTAATCCCGGAAATGGCGTCGGTGGGCGAGGTCCAGCAAGTTTTGCGCTGGCTGCTGGATGAACAGATTTCCATCCGTGACCTGCCCATCATTCTGGAAGCGCTTGCCGACGGACTGCGCCTGACTAGCGATCTGGAACAGGCCGCCGAGGTCGTTCGTTTGGCGCTGGACAGCGCCATCTGCCAGCAGTACAAGGATGATAAGGACTGCCTTCATGTGGTGACCGTCGATCCCCGGCTGGAGAAGCAGTTACAGGACTCGGTTGTCCAGACACCGCAGGGCTCGATTTGCGCGGTAGACCCCCAGCTACAACAGACCATATTGCAGCGGCTTCAGGAAGCTGTGCAGCAGATAACCGCTCGTGGCTACCAGCCGGTAGTAATGACTTCGCCGCAGGTCCGCCGCCATTTCCGAGCGTTGATCTCAAAGGCCTTACCCCAGGTAGGTGTACTTTCCCAGGCAGAGATTGCCCCGGGGCTGGAGGTCCGGGCTGCAGCTCAACTCACTGGCTTGACCCAGCCCGCCGAAGTGGCAGCCCAGTCACTCCCGCTCGCAGCTTGATAACCCAGTGCCACAAGCATCGCCGCAGTGAACTTACCCAACCGTCTGCGGCCAGTATACTACACCAAAGAGGTGTTCATCACCCCATGAACCACCGCAAGTCAGACAATACTCACCGCAGTGTCCCTGCCGATACCGAAGCCGCGCGCCGCCTGGCTCAAGGCCGGGCAGTCACCTCCCTTGCCGCGATCAAACCACATATCCCGCTTGTCAAGGCCACCCTCAATCGCCTGGGCGGCTGGCTGCCTCCCGATGTCTCGCACAGCACCTTAGTTGGTAAGGGAATAATGGCCCTATTGGAGGCAGCAGAGTGCTGCACGCCGGACAGCCCAGAATTTCCCCGGATCGCCGAGCACCATATCTGGCATGCAGTCATCACTAGTCTCCACGACTCGCAGTGCTTCACTGACGACTCTCGCGAGGCCCTCGAGTGGCTCGCGGAGGCCTGCCGCCAGCTCATCACCCAGCGCCATCCGGTTAACGAGGAAGCTCTGGCTGAGCGTATTAATGCATCTGTTGACCAGGTGCGAGACTACCTCACACGGATTGGCGCTCTGTTCGCTGTTCATCCCGGCGTCATTCTCGAGGCTTCCTCTGAGGAGCGTACTCCTCTGCTCGAAGGCGGTGAGGCTTACTCCGAGCAGCTCGCCCGGGCCATCGCCGCTCTGCCCCAGGCTGAGCAGCTCGTGGTGGCACTCTACTATTTCGAGGACCTCTCTTTCCCGGAGATCGCCACGACGCTGGAGAAGCCTTTGCCTGAAGTTCAGCAGCTCTTCGGCCGCGCCGCGCTCTTGCTTCAGGCCCACCTCGTCCGCGAGCTGGCCGCGGGCAATTCCTCCCGCCGCCTCCGCTTGACCTCTTGACGCTGCCCTCTCCCCTATCTCGGCTGCGTATCATTAGCTTGCCGAAAGGCCGATGTGCTGGGCAGGAGTTGCGCTGAGCGAGGGCGAAACGGGTCATGATTTCCCCCTCTGCGGCCAAATGCCAGGGATAAGGTGGGTAGAATGATCAAGTCAAGAAATGTGATCTTTGCTGAAGCTCAGCGGGCGATTCTTCAGGAACAGGAAGTGGCCGCTCCGGGCCCGGATCAGGTGCTGGTGCGAAGCCGGGTGACGCTGATCAGCACCGGCACGGAGCTGGCGATATTTCGCGGCGGCTACGCGCCGGGATCGGTATGGGACCGGATGGGCCGGTATCCCTGCCCTACCGGCTATTCGAATGTTGGTGAGGTCATTGCGGTCGGCGCGGGCGAGGACGCGGCCCGCTTCAAGCCCGGCGATGTGGTTTTTTCGTGGGGTAACCACGGCCAGTATGTGCTGGCTAGCGCGAAGAAGATGTCCCACATCCCGGAGGGGATTTCCGAGGAAGAGGCGGTTTTTGGGACGATTGCTCAGATAACGCTGGGCGGGATATACTTGTCGGAGATCGCGCTAGGCGAGGCGGTGGTGCTTATTGGCGCGGGCCTTCTTGGGCAGATGACCTTGCAGTTCGCTCGGTGGTCGGGGGCTATCCCGGCCATCGTGGTTGACCTTTCCCCGGAGCGACTGACCTACGCGGCAAAGCGGGGCGCTGATTTTACGATCTGTCCTGAGCAGGAGGATCTCGGTGAGCGAGTCAGGCAGATCACGAAAGGCAGAATGGCGGACGTGGTCTTTGAGATCACCGGCAACGCTCAGGTTATCCCCGAAGCGCTGAAGCTGCTGAAGCGCCGCGGCCGTCTTATTCTGCTGGGCTCGCCGGGGACGACGGTCGAACTGGATTTCCACGATCTGGTGCACAAACGGGGAATACAGATTATCGGGGCACACAACGCAGTGCGTCCGGCCGAAGGCTGCATCTTCAATCAGTGGACGCAGGAACGTCACCTGGAGTTGTTCTTTGATTTGCTGAAATCCGGTCGCGTGCAGGTCACGGACCTTATCACGCACACTTTCCCGTGGACTGACGCGCCGCACGCGTACGACATGCTCCTGAAGGACCGCAGTCACGCTCTGGGTGTTCTGCTCGACTGGCGCAGCTCGTAGGGTCGCCTGCTCTTACCCGATAAGCCGCGAGTGATGGGAATTATCCCATCGCTATTTTGCCCCTCTGCCCCATATTCTGGCGCTACGTGCTGATTTGGGGTTCTGCGCTTAATTCCGTGCCGTCCACAGAAAGTTCAAAAAAGGTGACCCTAGGGTCACCATGGCTATCGCCGCGGCTATCTGCCGGCCTCTCCCCTATTTCACAAGAGGCTCGATCAGTTGGACGGCTATGTGCCCCCGGCGCACGCCCGACTTTGCCAGAAACTTAGGCCGTCCCGCCATGCTGACTACGAAGAGCTGATCAACGTAGTGCTGGAGATCAATCACGGTGCCTTCTTCGAGGGCGAGCAGGTCGTGGATCGAGCGGCTATGCTCTCCCAGAGTGACGCGGACGGGCACCGGCAAGCGCCCCACGGTTTCCAGCAACTGGGGCTGGATCCTCCTCTCCTCCCTTGATTCAGTCGCGTCCTCCTGGAGGAGGGGCTGGAGCCCGGAGGCGGGCAGGGATATATTCATATGTCCCTCGGCCTCCGCGAAGCTGGCCTCCACGGTTACTGTATAGTTCTGTTCCTGTGGCGGGTTGACTTCTTCCGCGCGGATCATGCTGGTTATGACCTCTGTGATCTCCAGCGGGCGGTCACTGAGTGTTTCCCAAGCGACCTTCCAGGTGTCCAGAATCTCCTGGCAGAGCCGTTGGATCAGCGCCGCTTCCACCGCCGTTATCTCTCGGTTGGGGACCTCGCCTGGCGAAGCAGTCGCGCCGAGCATGTAATCAATGGCGGTGTGGGCCAGCGGAGCATCAATCTGCCAGGTGGCTGGCGGCGTGTGCGGAGTCAGCTCAAAGGTGACCATTATGAGGGGGCTGGGGAGGTTTGAGATGTACTGTTCGTAGGTGGCCGGGGTGGCATTCTGTAGCCCCAGCTTCACTTCCGTGTTCATATAGACGCCGAGCGTCCGGCTCAGCACTGAGCACAGTCGGCCCAGCCGGTCGTCGAGATAATTGCGTTGGTCCGTGGTGAGCTTGACCCCCTGCCGGAAGTCATACAGTGTGACTATTGCTTCGTCCCGCTCGCCCTTCTGCGCCACGACCGCTTCCATAGAGGAAAACAGGCTGTCCAGTTCGGCTTGCGATATTACTTGTTCTTCCATTGTCTCCGTTGCTTCTGCCGGCTGCTGTTATTCTGAGCCGTGGATCCGATATCCGCCTGCGGCCTCCCTCTCCCCGTCCATTGTCCGTCGTTGTTTGCTGTCCACTAACCACCCGTCACTGCCTACTCGATATACTCTACCTGTTCTTCGCGCAGAGTGATCTGTTCGGCCTCGTCCAGGCGCCGCGCGATATTCACGATCTCTTTCTGAGCAGCGTCCACGTCGGTGACTTTTACCGCCCCCAGCACCTCCGTCTCCTGCTCCAATGCTTCCCGGGCGCGTTCGGAGAGGTTCTTCATTACCCGCTCCCGCTGGTGCTCGTCGCTGCTCTTGAGCGCCACCGCCAGCGTGGCGCTGTCTACCTCCCGAAGCAGAACCTGCATGAATCGGTCGTCGAGCATAAACAGGCTGTCGAAGGTAACCAACTGGTCATTGATCTGCTCGGCAAAGGCGTTATCAATATTGGACAGGACCTCCAGGAGCTCTTTTTCCGAGGATCTGTCCAGGTGCTCGAATACTTGCAGTATGAAGTCGGTGCCGCTGGTCGCTGGCTCTTGGTCGCTGCTTTCGGGGCGAACCGCGTCGCTATCAATGGATTCGGCCAGCGCCTCCAGCGCCCCCGGGGCCAGTGGACCGAGGTTGGCGGCGCGGTAGGCCACATCCCCACGCTGCTGCTCATCCATGAACTGGAGGAGGTTGGCCGCTTTGGTAGGGGGCAGTTGGCTGATTATGACGGCAATGACCTGGGGCGTTTCGTCTTGGATGTTGCGCCAGAGTATGTGCGGCTCAGTGTCGGCGAGCGCGCGCAGCCGCGCCAGTCCACTCTCGACTTCCTCGTAGAGTTCCGGCGATTCGCCGGTAGTCTGGGCCAGTAAGGAACGGGCGTACTCGATCCCGCCTATGGACAGAATCCGGCGAGAAGTCTGGGCGAAATGGCTCAGGACCGCGCCCTGCTCGTTGTGGTCAACCGGGCCGAGGTGGGCAATGGTCTCCGCCACTTGCCGCACCATATCCTTGGGCAGGTGTTGGCATATACTTGTGGCCGTGTCCGTGCCCAGGCTGGCCAGGAGTATTGCTACTTTCCTCAGGTTCGGAACCTCTGCGCTTGGCGTCATTGGCGGTCACAACATCCCTCGACAACGTAGCTGCGGATAGCCCCTGGTGACGCCCGGTACGATGTACTATGCGGCGCGCGCGCGGCTCTTGGCGCTTTCGGCGAGGGCCAGGTTCATCTCGATATCACCGTACCGGGTGGAGACCGGCACCAGCAGGGCCGGCGTGGTCGTCGTTATCTGGTTGCCGATGCCCTGGATCAGCGACGGGGGCGTGATATCGCATTCAAAGCCGTTCTGCTCCAGGGCGGTAGTGGCGTTGCCGGTTATCATATTGCCCAGCTCGTTAATAGCGCTGGCGGCCATTTCGTCAAACTCGGTTACAACATCACCCATCATCTGGCTGGCAATCTTAAGCGCCGAGTTGAACGACATTGCGAAGAGCACCACGCCTTCAACGTCGCCGTTAACGCCAATGAGAGTAGTAAGCTCCTGGGTGGTGAAGGTCTTACCGCTGCGCAGCGACAGCGGCCCGCGCTCCGGTTCGGCGCTGAGCACCTCGCGCAGCACGCGGAAACTACCCTCAACAAATGGTTCAAAGAACTCAGCACGCATTGGCATTCGCTCCTATCTGACTCTGCAATTGATATGCCGCCGGCCGGGCACGTCGGTGGCTCACGCCGCCAGGTTACGTTGGACCGCCGCCAGGACCTCGTCGGGCTGGAAGGGCTTGGTGATATAGTCGCTGGCGCCGGCGGTGGTGGCCTCGACGACCATCTGCTGCTGGCCTAGGGCCGAGCAGATCACGATCTTGGCGTCAGGCGCGGCCTCGCAGATAGCCTTGGTCGCGGCGATCCCGTCCATCTCGGGCATGGTGATGTCCATTAACACGAGATCCGGGTTGTTCTCCAGGCAACTGGCTACCGCCTCGGCGCCGTTAGCAGCCTCCAGGATATCGAAGCCTTGCGCGGCGAGAATCTTCTTGAGCACCGTGCGCATGTACAGGGCATCATCCACGAGCAGAATTGTCTGGCCCACAGTCTGTCACTCTCCTTCGGCTAGCCCCCCCGTATGCAACTGTGTCATTGTGGTGGTCCCAGTAAGACCTCCCCCCGTTCGGCTGCTATTGGTTACCGTCTTGTTCTCAATCGGCATTCGATCCCCCCAACTTCAAGCTGCGGCCGCTTTTTTATACAGAAAGGGGTGCAGCAGCTCCATCTGCGCCTTAACACGCTCCGCCAACCGTTCCGTGCCGCCGATGAACAGCAGTCCGCCCGCGCGTAGCGAGTCGAGCAGCATCCGGTGCACCTGGCTGGTGGCCTCGGTATTGAAATAGATCACTACATTGCGACAGAGGATAACGTCGCAGTTTTGGGGCTGGCGGCCGGCCGGCTTGAGCAGGTCCAGAGCCGAGAATGTTACGCGCTCGCGCAGCCGCTTGTCAACGGTATAGTGGTCCTCGTCTACCTGTTTGAAATATCGGCGCAGGCGCACGGGAGAGACGTTCTTGAGATGGGCGGCGGGGAATACGGCCTGCTCAGCCTCGCGCAGTATTCCCGCATCAATATCGGTGGCCAGGACTTGCCAGTCACCACGCGGGGCCAGCTCGTCCATCAGTATGGCGAGGCTGTAGGGCTCTTCGCCGCAGGAACAGCCGGCACTCCACAGTCGGTGACAGTTGTGGAAAAAGCCCTCATGTTTTAGGGCCTGTTCCAGGGTGGCAAACAGGTGCGGATCACGCAGGAACTGGGTAACGTTGATCGTGAAGCGGTCCTTCAAGTCGGCCGACAAGGCGCGGTCTTCTCGCAGGCGGGCTACGAGCTTGGTCAGGTCGGAGGCCTCGGCTCGCTTCATCATACCACGCAACCGGCGTTTCAGCCGCTGGCTGCGGTACATACTCAGGTCAATCCGCCATAGCCGCTTAATGGCGTCAGAGAACTCCTCCAGGTCAGCGTCGCTTATGCCGTAATCCTTACGCATCTCTGTTCACCGTTCTATTCTAGGCGAGGGCAGGAGCAGCAGGGGAGAGGCCCGCTTGCTCCGGCCGTATTCCGTAATTAGGCACGATGGGCGTCTCGCCAGTATTCTGGACAGGCGGGACGCCTGTTGTACCGCGATCTGGACTGGTGGCGACTGTCTGGTCGCGGGCGGGTGCTCGAATCCGCAAGAGTGCTCCGCCAGTGCATAGAACGCAGCTACGGTTGTGCTATCACGCGGCGCGTTCATTGATGACCTCGACCAGGCGCTGAGGTATTTGGGACAAGGAAAGGACCGAATCGCAACAGCCGGTGGCGACCGCGGCCTTGGGCATGCCATAGATGACGCAGCTTGCCTCGTCTTCGGCCAAGACGGTGCCGCCGGCGTGCTTGATAGAGACAATGCCCTGCGCACCATCCTGGCCCATGCCGGTGAGGACGATGCCGATGAGCGGGGTGTGTAGCGCGTCGGCGGCGCTGTTCATCATCACATCGGCGGCGGGCCGGACCCCCCAGACCGGGGGATCAGTGGACAGGTGTATCACTCCTCGGGAGTCGAAGACCATATGGTAGTCACCGGGGGTGATGAAGACCCGGCCAGGTGCCAGGGCATCGCCCTCGGCAGCCTCAGTGACCGTCCAGGGAACTTTCTCGTCGAAACGCCGGGCGAGGGCCCGGGTGAACTCGGGGGGCATGTGCTGGGTTATGGCGATGGCCGCGGGCAGATCCGCCGGCAGCGCGGAGAGCAGATAATCCAGCGTGTGCGGCCCGCCGGTGGAGGAGGCAATCAACACTGTGGGGATCCTACGGGCGGGCGCCGCCCGGGCAGTAACCCGGGAGGGAGGGGGGAGGGCGGTTGCACGCTTGGCCACCCGCGCGCTAGCCGCGTGGCGGATCTTGAGCAGTAACTGTTTCTGGACGGTCTGCAGATCGGGCACCCCGGCGCTCCCCGGCTTGCCGATGAAATCAACCGCGCCCAGCTCCAGCGCTCGCAAGGTGGTCTCCGCGCCATGCTGGGTGAGGCTGGAAAGCATCACTACCGGTATCGGCAGCTCCGGCAGTAGCTGCTCGAGAAGCTCCAGCCCGTTGAGCTTGGGCATCTCGACGTCTAAAGTGATCACGTCAGGCCGCAGCTCACGGGCTAGAGTCAGGGCTTGCTCCCCATCAGCGGCTTGCCCGATTACCTTGATCCCGTTGTCGTGTTCCAGTAGCCGGTTGAGCACCAGGCGAACGTATACCGAATCATCAACGATAAGGACACGAATCGGCTTGGGCATGTTGACTACCTTAGTTGCTGTAGTGTCGTTGTCTATAATCTCGGAAGGCCAGTCACCACTCTTGAAGAGCGGATAGCGCGCAGGGGACGGGAGCGCAGCCGGGCAAGGGCAGCCAGTCGCGGCGTATTACACCTTCTGGGGGGGAGATCAGGGGAGTGCTGTTGCGATTTGGCATGGTGACCCTAGGGCCACCTTGTTTGTCTAAACCGTGACATTCGGTGGTCGGCAATTGGTGGGTTGGCGACGCTGGATGCGTACTGCCAAGCAGTAGAGCAGCAGAGAGGAAGGTGGGGAAGAGGCGGGGGGGGGGATTTCCGTCGTAGGATGGAGTAATAGCCCAATAGCGCGTCCAGCAGCTATACCGCGGGGCGCTGTCACGGACAGGAAAGTGGCCTGATCCGTAAAAAAGGGGATGGTGACCCTAGGGTCACCATTTGCGGCTAAAGTGTGAACGCGGGCAAGGGCGCAAAGGACGCAAGCCCAACCTCACTGTCAGCCCTTTCCTGAAAGAAGAGGGGAGAGGAGAACGGCGGGACTAGAAGCTCGTGGCGCCCTCCTCGACCATCGTTACTACCTGGCCGCCGAAGGCGCTCCAGGCCAGGAAGCCAGCGACAACAAGCAGCAGCAGGAGCAGTGCGTACTCTATTGTCGTCAGCCCCTGCTGGCTGCGCAGCAATAGTCGCAGCATGTCGCGGGCCATGCACCGGCCTCCACAGTGGCAGTCTGGTACGTATCAGTTGGACAGCAAGTTGCGTGCCAGTTGCAGCAGGGAACGGCAGCCTCACCCCTGAAGCCTCTCCCTGCAGGAGAGGGGAGAACGCCAGTTAATGTAGGGGCAATATGCGTGCGAATGTAAGGCGGGCTCAGGCTGCGCTCTCGGAGGGCAGGCCCAGCGCGGCGAGAATGATCTGGAGGGTGTCAAGCTGAGGGATCATCAGCAACTGTAGCCCCAGTTCATCGCCCTCGGCAGCGATTACCAGGTGGATCAGCAAGCCCATTTCTTCGAATTGGCCAAGGTAGCCCGCAACGGTCTCGAGGATCGCGCCGCTCATCCCCACCGCGACTCCCGGCGGCCTGGGCAGCAGCGAAAGACCAGTGAACTGGCCCAGAGCATTGAGATAGCTTGAAGCAATAATGTTGCCGACCTCGGCAATGGCAGACTTGGCCAACTCCGAAGCCAGGAAAATATCCTCGGGTACCGGGGTGCCCAGTAGCTTGAGCAAGCGAGTCGCCTCCTCAGCAGAAAAGAGCAACAGCAAGCAGCCGTGCACATCGCCATAAAAAGCAATATATGCAGAGGCCAGAGCCTTCTCCGGGTCGGCAGAGGTGACCAGCGGCAGCTCGTCGAAAGGCAGCAGGCGCGTTTGCGGTACCTGCAGACGCAAAACCTGGTTGGTCATCTGCGCGAGTGCCGTAGTAGCATTACCCGCACCAATGTTGCCTACCTCACTGAGTGCGTCTATTTGCAGTTCGGTCAGTTGTATCAAAGACATGACGGGCTCCTTTAACGGCAGCACAAACAACAGCGCAACGACAGCATAACGGCAGAACAACAACGAACGGCGGGCCTCACCCTCGGTTCCTCTCCCTACGGGAGAGGGGAGGACGGCAGGCGGCGAGCTAAGCGGCCAGCGCCTGGGATAGCTCCTGGTTTTCTTGAAGTAGACGGGTCATGCTCACGGGGTCCACAATCAAAGCCAGGCGGCCATCCCCCAGTACCGCCGCCCCGCTGACCACGAGTACGTCGCGCAACAGCTCACCCAGGGACTCAATGACCAGCTCGGTGCTGCTGATTACGTCCTCCACGACCAGGCCAACGGTGTGGTGCTGCCCGTCAGTGACGACAACCACAATGATGTGAGCGGCCGGGGAGCCGGCAAACTTCTCTACGCCGGTGTGGGGGTTGAAGGTGATCAGCGGGATTACCTGCTCCTGGACAACTATAACGGGATAGCCCTTGATCATTTCAAGCTCGTCCTGGCGGTAGCGCAGGACGCGGAGCACCGAGTTGAGCGGCAAGGCAAAGATGGTTTGGTCAACCAGGACCAGTAGGGCCTGGATAATGGCGCGGGTCAGGGGGAGGCGCACGGAAACCGTAGTGCCCTCGCCCAGCACACTCTCGATGTCCGCCTGCCCGCCAATCTTCTCCAGGTTGGTGCGCACCACGTCCATGCCGACGCCGCGGCCCGATATCGCAGTGACCTGCTGAGCAGTGCTGAAGCCGGCGACGAACATCAGATCAAGCGTCTGCTGATCAGAAAGCTCCTCGGCCTGCTCGGGAGTAAGCAATCCCTTGTCTATCGCCGCCTGGCGGAGCTTGGCGCGATCAATACCAGCGCCATCGTCAGATATCTGGATAATTACGTAACCCTCCTGCTGGGCCGCGCTGAGCCGAACCAGCCCTTCCTCGGGCTTGCCGCGCTCCCGGCGGACCTCGGGCGGCTCGATACCATGACCCACGCAGTTGCGGATAATGTGTTTGAGGGGGTCTACGATGTCCTCAATGACCGAGCGGTCCAGCTCGGTATCAGCCCCCTCAATGACCAGCCGCACCTGCTTGTTCTCCTCCCGGGCAGCATCACGCAGAATCCGGGGAAAGCGCATGAAAACCTGCTCGATAGGGACCATGCGCATCTGCATAACCTCGCCCTGAAGCTCGGTGAGGACGTGGCCAATGTCTCTGGTAATGTCCTCGAAGGTGCGCAGTGAGTCGGCGAGGTCCTCGGAGCGGTGCTCGCGAAGCTGCTGGCCCAGCGTCGTCAGGCGGGTGCGGTTGATGATCAACTCGCCGACCAAATTCACCAAGGCATCAATCGTCTCGACGCCGACGCGGATGGTCTGCTGTCCGGCTCGCCTGGCCAGTTCCATGGGCGGCTTGCCGCGGGCCTCGGGGCCCAAGTCAAGCACGCGGCGGCCCTCAGCGTCTTTGGCGCGTTCAGCAGTGGGAGCGGAGGTGACTATCACCTCATCAACCTCGGGGACCTGTTCAACGAGCTCTACCAGCTCGTTAACAGAGCGGGGCGAGTCAATCGAGATAAGGAAATGATCCAGCGGCGGCGCCTCCTGCTCCAGGACCTCGCGGCTGGGCTGGGAAGAGATAATCTGGCCCGTGCTCTCCAGTTGGCGCAAAGCCAGAATGGCGCGCACAGCGGGCATCCGGCAGGTGGGGGCGAAAGTAATAAGCAGGTGGACAGTGTCGGGCCCTTCGACAGGCTCACCTCGGCCAGGCTCGGTGCAGGCAGAACCTTCGGCTCTTTGGGTAAGCTCGGGCCCTTCGGCAAGCGCAGGGCCTGCGGCCGCTGCGGCAGGCTCGGCACCTTGAGCGGTCTGGCGCAAAGCCGCAACCAGCTCGGGATAGGCCGGCGCCGGCTCGCCGGCCAGCGCGCTGTTGAGGTGTACCTGCAGGGCGTCTACACCCTCCAGCAGCAGGTCAATAAGCTCGGGCGTCACCGTCAGCTCGCCGTTGCGAATACGGTCGAAGACATCCTCCATAGCATGACTGATCTGGGACATCTCGTGGAGGCCCTGGCTGGCCGCCGAAGCCTTGAGGGTGTGGGCAGAACGGAAGATCTGAGTGATGAGGTCCGAGGAGTCGGGCTGCTGCTCCAGCGCAGTTACCGCTTGATCAAGCGCGTCAATCAGTTCGGTGGCTTCCTGGACAAAGATGTCGAAGAACTCGCTGGCGTCGAAATCAGCAACCATAGTCAACACCGTGTAACGAGAGGTATGACGGCGGGCGTAAGAGCAAGTTCAACCGCACCACTAAAGGCAACGGCTTCGGGAAGCCACATAAGTGTCATGTCCGGCAAATGAAATGGGCCCCCGCGTGAGTGCAGGTCAACGTCCCTACAGCAATAATTGGGCCAAGGCGGATTGTCGAGAAACTGTGCTGGGAAGGCCGCAACTTAAACCTTGGCACAGCAGCAGCCGATAAGCAAACTGATGTGCCGGGGGGCGAGATAAGCAATGTGTACCATCTCGTCCGGTTAAAGAGATGCCAGGGCTTGCAGCGACAGATGGGAGGCCCGTCGCAGCGGGTACTGAGCAGCACTCTGAAGGGGGGCGTGCCATAGACACGATCGGACTAAACTAGTGAGGGACCGGTGGCCCCCCTTTCAGTAGGCATCGGTGAGTTGCAAGTCAGCAACAATCCGGATGACGTGATTACCGCGCTAGGCCTGGGATCGTGTGTAGCTATCATCCTGTACGATCGCCCAACCAGTACCTACGGGATGCTCCACGCGATGCTCCCCACGGCCAGCGGGAAGAACGAGAGGGGTAAGCCAGCGCGCAGCGTGGAGGATGGCCTGCCCGCCCTAGTGAAGGCGATGATTAGGGCGGGGGCAAAAGGCCGGGGCCTGGAAGCAGTGCTGGTGGGCGGGGCGGCGATGTTTGAGTTCACCGGGCCATCGGTGATGGATATCGGAGACCGGAACGTAGAAATGGCTGGTAAGCTGCTTCAGGAGCGCAGGATCCCGATACTGGTAAAAGATGTGGGCGGCAGTTCGGGGCGGACCGTGATACTGGAGGTAGGCAGTGGAAACGTCCTGGTGCGCACACAGGGGAGCGCCAAGCAGTTGATTTGCCTGCGCGAAAGAGTCGCACGTAAACTGGCCGCCTGAGCATAAGAAATTTTGAAGGGGCCGCAAGGCTCACTTGATGCCCCCCGCTTCGCCAAGTTTGCCCTGGGGCGCTGCGCGTAGCACCGCTAAGGTGTTGTCTGATTGCAGCTTGGAACCCATGGTGCCCCCCCGGTCACCATCGGCCCCTTCAACGGCAGCACAACAGCAGCCCAACGACAGCCCAACGACAGCAGAGCGGCCGGCGGGGAGGGCCGGTGAGGGGAGTAGGGGAGAGGCCCGAAGCCCCTCCCCGTAACCTAAGCCGCCTGCCAACTGTCCTCGCCAGATTGCTCGCCACCTTCGGCAGCTTCGTGCTCTTCGTGGCTTTCGTGCTCCTCGGCGCCACCCGGTTCGGGCTCCGCGTCGGGGGCAGAGTATTCAGCAACTTGAGTGGCAGGCTCTTCAGGTGCGGTCTCGTTGAGCTGCTGGCCGAGGGTAGCCAGCTCGCTGTGCTCCTGGTGAGTGAGGACTTTCTCCGCGTCCAGGACAATTATGAGCCGATTGCCGTGCTGTTGCATTTGCTTGCCGATACCCGCAATGAAGTCGGTGCCCGTGCCGACCACGATGGCAGCGGGCGGCTCGATGTCGCCGGCGGCTAACCGGGTGACTTCGGAGACCCCGTCAACTAAGAATCCGACTATTTGGTTGCCAATCTCAATAATGACAATGCGGCCCTTTTCGCCCACATCAGTATTGGCGAAGCCGAAACGTTTTTTGAGATTGACTACCGGAATAACATCGCCACGGACATCAATTACACCGGCGATAAAGGCTGGGGCCCGAGGGACAGCAGTAATCTCCGGGACCTGGATGAGGCGCTGGACGCTGTAAATGTCAACACCGTAGTCTTCGCCGCCAAGCTGGAAGATGACAAGCTGCTCCTCCTCGTCAAGGCCGCGGACAGTTTGTTCGTCAATAGTTTGGACTGTTTCGGTCATAATCTAACTCCCTTCAGGGATGGTGGTGACGCGTGGGTAATAAGGGGGGAGGCAGGGCCTCCCCCCTCGATTGGCGATACTAGGCGGCTCGCCGGGTCGCCTCGGCGCTGACCAGACTGTTGACCTCCCCTACCAAGGCGTCCAGTTGATCAGCGGAGATACTGATCTGCTGGATCGAACCGGTCTGACCCTGGACTGAGCTGGAGATCCGCTCGATGCCGTCGGAGCTCTCGGCAGAGAGGGCGACAAGCTCATCGGCTGCTTTCGCAGTTTGCTCAATACCCGCGGCTGCCTGCTGGGCGGCGGCAGTAACGTCCTGAGCCCGCTTGGCATTGGTCCGGCCTATCTCGGCCACCTCACCAGCAATGCCCACTACTTCTTGCGAGCTGGCCGCTACTTCCTGGCTACGCGCCTGATTGGCGGCAGCCGCCTGAGCCACGTTGCCGAAGACAGCCACCACTTCTTGCACGCTGGCGGCGACTTCCTGGGCGCGGGGAGCATTCTCGGCGGCTACCTGCGCGATCTGCTCGACGATAGCCGCCGCTTGCTGGGCAGTACCGGCGGTCTCCTGGGCGCGGGGAGCATTCTCGGCGGCTGCCTGCGCGATCTGCTCGACGGTAGCCGCCGCTTGCTGAGCAGCACCGGCGGTCTCCTGGGCGCGGGCGGCGTTTTCGCCGGCTACCTGAGCTATCTGCTCGACGGTGGCTGCCGCTTCCTGGGCAGCGTCGGCGGCTTCCTGAGCCCGGGGAGCATTTTCTTCGGCCGCCTGAGCTATCTGCTCGGCGGTAGCTGCGGCTTGCTGGGCAGCACCGGCGACCTCCTGGGCGCGGGCGGCGTTGGTCTGCGCCGCTTCGGCTAAATTACCAGCGCTCGCCACTACCTGCTGGGCAGCGGCGGCGATTTCCTGGGTGCGGGCGCTGTTCTCCTGGGCGGTGGCGGCGACCTCAGCAGTACTAGTGCCGACCTGCTGGACAGCGGCGGCGATTTCCTGGGTACGGGCGGAGTTCTCCTGAGCCGTACTGGCCACCTGAGCAGCATTGGTGCCGACCTGCTGGACAGCCGCGGCGACTTCCTGGCTGCGGGCCATGCTGGCTTGGGCATTTTCGCCAACCTGCTCGGCAGTAGCCCCAACCTCCTGGCCACTGGCAGCTAACTCCTGCGCCGCTGCGGCCATCTCCTGGGCATTGTTCTGGATATTGCTCAGCCCTTGCATGACACCACTGATAGCCTCATTGGCCTGGGCAATACCCTCTACACTCTCCTGCATCGGCGCTTGCATATTATCGACGAGTTCGTCAATTCCGCCGAGGACGCGGGCAGATTCCTGAGCGTTGGTGCGCGATTGCTCGGCCAAGGCCCGTACTTCCTCGGCGACGACGGCAAAGCCCCGCCCCGCTTCGCCGGCGCGGGCGGCCTCAATAGCAGCATTGAGCGCCAGCAGGTTAGTCTGTTCGGCAATGACTTCAATGTTCCTGACTATTTCATTAATCTGCTCCGACATGCGGCCAAGTTCCTGAAGCTGCTCCTGGCTGCCAGTTACCACTCCCTGAACCTGTTGCATAACGCTGGCAACTTCCTCGCCCTGCTGGACACCCTGCTCAGCAGCCTCAACTACCTGTTGGGATTGAGTGCCGATTTGGCCGGCGGCAGCACCCACATTCTGGGCTGCCGATCCAACTTGCTCAGCACCGGCAGCAATTTCCTGGAGGTCTTTGCTGATAGCAGCGGCGCCATCGCCGGCCTGGGCAGCAGCTTGCTGGACTTCGATAGTCGCACTACTCGCCTCCTGCAGTGCGCCACCGACTTCTGTGGCGGTCTCAGCGACGCTGCCGGCAGCGGCCTGCACTTCCTGCGCCCTACTGCCCATCTCCTGTAGCGCTGCGCTGACTTCGCGGGCAGTATCGGCCATCATACGGGCCGCCCCCTCGACCTCCTGGGCGCCATTGCCCATCTCCTGCAGTGCTCCGCCTACCTCACGGGTGCCATCGGCAGCCCCGCGGGCCACTCCGATGGCTTGCTGGGCCTGGGCCTGGGCTTCCTGGAGGGCAGCGCCTACCTCACGGGTGGCATCGCCAACCCTGTGGGACGCTCCGACGGCTTCCTGAGCCTGGGCCTGAGCTTCTTGCAAGGCTGCGCCCACGACTCGGGTATTGTCGGCAACCCCGTGGACCACTCCGACTGCCTCCTGAGCCTGGGCCTGAGCTTCTTGCAAGGCTGCGCCCACGACCCGCGTGGTGTCAGCAACACCATGTGTCACTCCGACTGCCTCCTGAGCCTGGGCCTGGGCTTCTTGCAGCACTGCGCCTAATTCCCGGGATCTGTCGGCGATGGTGCGAGTCGCGCCTTCTACCTCCTGGGCGCTACTGCCCATTTCCTCCAGGCCCTTGCCTACCTCGGTGGCAGTATCAGCGACGGTCCGGGCCGCATGCTCGACTCTTTCCGAGGAGTCAACGGCTTGGTCCAAGTCGGCGGCTACCGCGGTAGAATTCTCGCCGACTTGCGCCAGGATTTTGCGGATATCGCCCGCGGCCTCGGTAGACTGCTGGGCGCTCTTTGCCTGCCGCTCAGCGTTCCTAAGCAGTTGCTTGACTGTATCTGAAATCTCCGCATTGCTCGCCGATAGCTCACTGGTTGCAGTAGAAATCTGCTCGGTGGAGCTGCCCATGGGCTGGATGATACGACGTATCTCCCGCAGGTCATCCTCTAATCCCTCATACTCTTTCTGAATTTCCTCTTTAGTAGCGGCCATTGTCTATGCCTCCCATTTCTGATTGATATGTGTTGAACTGGTGACGCTCATAGTCCGATATACTCTTCTCTGCCGCTGCGAGTAGGGGCGGGTCGCGATTGTGGCTGACCCGTTGCCGTATGTCCGGCCATGGCATAACTGGAGCCTGGGCAGTTCAATTCTGACTACTACGTGTAGCAAGTTACTGCAATTGGTGTGCCGTTAAACGACAGCCCGACGGCAGCACAAGGGCACCAGCGGATCTAGACCACTCGGCGGCGGCGGCGCTGGCGGGCCTGCTCGCGCTTGCGATAGATAATTGCCAGGATCTCAGCGACCGCCTGGTACAACGCTTCCGGGATGTACTCGCCAACCGGTACACTGCTGAATAAGGAGCGGGCCAGTAGAGGGTTCTGCTCGACAGGGACACGGTAAAAACGCGCCAGCTCGACGATGCGGCGGGCAAGCTCGCCCCGACCCTTGGCAATAACCCGGGGGGCAACCATCGTCTCATCATAGCGCAGAGCCACCGCAACCTCGGTGGGATTGGTGACAACAGCAGTGGCCTCGGGCATCTCGCTGAAAATGATCCCGCTGAGCAGCTCGCGGCGCTGGCGGCGGCGCTGCGCCTGAATCAAAGGGTCGCCCTCGAGCTCGCGGAGCTCTTCGCGGAGCTCGTGGCGGCTCATGCGGAGCCGCTTCTCGTGCTCGTAGAATTGATAGCCATAATCGGCAGCCCCGATGATCACCATCACTACCAGGCACTTGATGACCATCTGGCCCGCTATGTGGACTGTGGTCATGACCATGGCCAGGATGCTGCTGTTCATCGCGGCGATTATATCGGAGAGGCTGGAGCGGATCACCAGCCCGGCCACCAACAGCACCACGCCAACCTCCAGAGCACTGATCAGACCGCGTACCAGACTGCGTACGGAAAAAAGGCGCTGGAAGCCCTGCGAAAGGCTGATCTTCTCAAGCTTGGGCTGGAGGGGATAAAAAGAGAATATAAACTGGGTCTGAGCGACATTCGCCACCAAAGCAGCAATGACCGCCGCCTCCAGCAGCGGCGCGATTATCAGCAGCCCCCGGTGAAGCCAATGGCGGAAAAGAGCAATAGCCTCAGGTATGCCTAAATCAACCGGGGGCTGAGTAGTGAGGCCCTTCGACATCGCCGACAGACTGGCGCGGATGATCGAATCACCCGCGAAATAGAAAGCAGCAGTAACGCCCAGTAGGCATAGGACCGAGGTGAGGTCCTGGCTGCGGGCAACTTCAGCACGCTCGCGAGCCTTCTGGCGGCGCCGCGGAGTAGGAGCTTCAGTTTTGCTTTCGTGAGCCATTTAACCGTTAGCCCGGATTATTGATGAACGGCTTGTGGGAAACCCGCTTTTTAGGCAAAAAAAGCCGGTTTCCCACACCCTTCCGGCAAAAACTTTGAAAGGTGACCAACGCCCGTGACAATTGGGTCGTGTCGTTGTTCACAGGGAATAGTGAATTGACGTGAGGGGCTTCGACGGTTACTTCCACGCCTCCGAGACGCTGATTGCATCTATCTTTATGAATAATATGGGCTAGGCCAGGCATCCGTCCCTAGAGACGGCCGGATAAGGCGGCACAACAGCAGATAACGGAAAAGGGCATAAGGATTGTGGATTATATCGCCTGCATCATCTGGGCCAAAAAGGCGCGGAAGTCCATTAAAAGGGAGTCGAATACGCCTGCCAGTAGGGGAGCCGACAGTATCATCGCTACCAGCCCTATCGTAATTTTTGCGGGGATGCCGACAAGGAACACGTTCATCTGTGGTACCATTCGCGAGACCAGCCCGAAGGCCAGATCGGTCAGGAATACCGCCAGCAAAGCAGGGCCGCCCAGTAATAAGGCCACCTGAAATACAGTGGTGAGCAGGCCGGCGAAGATTTTGGTTATCTGTGTCTGATAAGTGATGGCGCCGACCGGGCAGATGCGAAAACTGCGCCATAGTGCAGTCAGTAGCCAGTGATGAGCGTTGAGCTGGAAAAACATCAGCAGGGCAACCAGGTAGTAAAGATGGCTGAATATGCCAACGTGGGAGCCAGAAATGGGATCAAAAAGCGAGGCCGCGCGGAAGCCCAACTGCAAATCTAACAGCTCCCCAGCCATCCGCGCTGCCTCCAGTAGCATCACCAGTCCTAACCCCAATGCAATACCCCAAGCGAGTTCAGTGGTGACAATTAGTAGATAGGCGCGTAGATTGGCGACAGCCGGAAGCTCTTGAGCGGGCAGCAGCCCAGCTACCAATACGCCCAGAGCGATGCTCAGTGCGACGCGGGCTATACCGGGGACTTGCTGAGCAGCAAGAAGCGGCACCGTCGCTACTGTGCCCACAATCCGCGCAACAATGGGTAGATGACTGAATAGATAAGTTAAGAGCCAGATGTATAAAGTCGGCATTTGGACGGCAGATAACGACAGATAACGGCAACCTCACCCCTGCCCCCTCTCCCTCCGGGAGAGGGGGAACGGGAGTTAGTGTAGGGGCGGATTTTTGCCCCGGTAGGGGCAATATCCGCCCGATGCCCTAACGTTCAAGCAGACGAGTGATAATTGCCGAACGGCAGCCTCACCACTGTCACTGTGCGTACTGAGCCAGGTTCTCGAAAAGACGGCGGGTAAAGTCTACTATTGAATGGAGTGTCCACGAACCGGTAAGTAAAATCGCAATCCCTACGGCAATGATCTTGGGGACGAAGGTCAGGGTCATCTCCTGGATCTGGGTGATCGCCTGGAATAGGCTGATCATAACGCCGACCACCAGCGCGGTGAGCAGGATCGGTGCACAAAGCTGGGCAGCGATCAGGAAAGCCTGCTGCGCTAAGTGAAGGACCACCGCATCACTCATCTTCGGTCTCCATCATTATGCTTATCTGACGGGCCAGAACCTCGGGAGCCTGCTGCTGGAGTTGGTCCACATACTGGTCAGCAGATGTCGGCCCGACAGGCTGTGAGTCGTCTTGTGGTGTTGGGGCGCGTGGCTGTGAGTCGGCGTGGGGCGATGGCTGCGCGGAAGACGGAAGGGGGCCAACCTCACGGAGTGCGGAGCTGAGCTGGCGGCTGCCCATCAATACCCCTCCGGCGAATATCACTGCCAGCAGTAGCGTTATCCCGTAACGCAGAATGGTCTGGGTGCGTTGGCTGCTGTGGAGAGCAGCGGCGGCTTTTTCTGTTTCCTCGACTTGTTTTTTGGCGATGTCTTTGGCCTGGAGCGCCATCTGCTCAACAGTTATGGTATCGCCGCGCGCAGCATCAATGCCGGCGGCGGCGGCGAGTAGATCGCGGATCTGGCGGGGGGAGATGTCCTTAAGCTCGCTGTCAATAATCGCTGCAACCGTCAAGCGCTGAATCTTGCCGGGGGCCTTCTGAATCTCCTTGTGGATACGAGAATGATGATAGATGCGGGCCTGCTCCTCGCTGCTGTAACTACCCCCTTCGGTGGAGGACTCGGGCGCGTAACCCGGGACGGCTCCGGGCGGGGCCGCGCGCGAGTCGTACTCTTCCTTGATAAGGTGCTCCTGGCTAATAGCGCCGGGGCCGGAGAGTGGCTCGGTGGTGTCGCTACTGATCTGTTCGGTGTCGAAATCCAGAGCCACCTGGACTTGGACAATCGAGTTGTGCGGGCCGACGGTCTGATCGAGCATCGCTTGAAGCTGGTCACGTAGGTTGCGCTCGAAGTCGCGCTCCGCCTCGATTTGCTGGGCGGAGAGGCCGCCGGCGCTTGTCGAGCTTGCCGGGCTGTTGAGAATGTTGCTGCTGCTGTCTACGATGGTAACCTGCGTGGGCTGAAGGCCGCGGACGGCGCTGCTGACCAGATGAGCGATGCCCTGGATCTGCGAGTTAGTCAGGCTGCCGCCGTACTGGGTATCGAGGACCACGGAGGCGGAAGCGGGCTGGTCGCCGCTGTACAAATCGTAGTGGGGGAGGACCAGGTGGACACGTGCTGAGTGAACGGTGACCAGGGAATTGATGCTGCGGGCCAGCTCTCCTTCAAGCGCGCGCTGGTAGTTGACGGTGTTGGAGAACTCAGTGCCGGGCAGCCCGGAACGGTCGAAGATCTCAAAGCCAGTGCTGGCAGCGGTACGGGGCAGGCCCTGTTGGGCCAGCTCCAAACGCAGCTCGTAAAGGCGGGCGTAGTCAACTTGTATCGTGCCGCCACCGTCGGTCAGCCGGTAGTTGATGTTCTGGGAGCGGAGGTATTCGACGATCGCGGCGGCCTCCTCGGTGGGCAGATTGCTGTACAGGGAGCCGTAGCTGGTGCGGTTAGACCAGATAACGGTACCGAGCAAAGCAGCGAGAGTGATGGCACCCAACAGGACGAGGTTGCGCCGCTGAGCGCTATCCAAAGAAACCCACAGGTTGGCGAGTTGATCAAGCATGGTTATGCCCCTGGGCCTGTGGCAAGAGAAGGGCAGGTATTACGGGAGGCAACGGTAAGCGACTGCAGGTCGGGGACTGAGGCAAGGGGTAATCGAGGAGCGCTGGTGAGCACAAATTGTGCGCATTTGGTTGCCAAAGATAGACAGATATCCGAGCAGCCACCTTGATGGAAGCTACGGCGGACGCCTCTCCTGCGAGTCTTGCAGCAGTCGCTAAGGGCCTGCATGGTTCAGAGCGCTATATCTGCATCTGGCTGACCTGCTTGTACGCCTCAATAGCCCGGTTGGTTACCTGAATGGTTAGTTGTAAAGCCAGGTCGGCCTTGTTCATAGCAATAACTGCGTCGTACAGGGCCTCGTCGTTGCCGGCAGCTACCGCCTGGGCCTGGGCATTAGCCTCCACCTGCAGATCACTGACCTGCCGGAGAGCGTCGGTCAGCCGGGAGATGAAACCGGGCTGGGTTCGCTCACCGGGCAACGGGTCGGGTGGCAGCGCGGTCTCCACAGGTGGCGTCGGGCTAACAGCCTGAAGCAGTGAACGGTTACTTGATGGTGAGATAAGCATATAAGACCACCGGTTAACTCAGTAGATTGATGGTGTCGTTGATGGATTTGCCGATTACCTCGAGGACGGTAGAATTAGCCTCGTACGCCTGGCGTGCGGCGATCAAATCAGCCAATTCCAGGGGAAGCTGAACGTTGGGCAACTCGACGTAACCGTCGGCATCGGCGTGGGGGTGGGAAGGGTCGTAGACGCGGGGCAACGGCCCATCGTCGGGGCGGATTTCAGCCACCTCCACGCCTACTGGCTTGGCCGAAGTAGAGCCAAGCATAGTTAAGAGTGAGCGGGTGGCACGGTCAGAACGATTCGGCCCGGCCATGACCTGATCAAGGAGAGGTCCGGGGAAGAGTGAGCCGTCGTCGGCGAGGGAATGCTGGCGCAGAATGACCAGCTTGCGGCGGTAGGGCCCGCCCTCGGGGGTCTGGGTAGTCTCGGCATTAGCAATGTTCTGGGCAATGGTGTCCATCCGAATACGACTGGCCGCCAGGCCGCTGGCGCAGATGTCAATTATGTCCAGATAGCTCATCGGCCTAGCCCTCCGTTAATCGCGCGCTCGAGCATGCCGAGCTTCTTGGCCAGCAGGCGGGAAAGCGTCCGGTGATGAATGCTGGCCTTGGTAAGGCCGGTCAGCTCGCGCTCGAGCTGGACATTGTTGCCGTCGGCGCGGGGCGGGCTAATGCGATCCACACTGACCTGCGGGGTGAGGCGACGCAGTGCTTCAGCGCGACGGCCAATTGGGGCCTGGAGCGCCTGCTTGAGTTGCACGGCAAAGTGCACATGCCGGGCGCGGTAGCCGGGGGTCTCGAGGTTGGCAATATTGCTGGCTATAACCTGCTGCTGAAGTTGGGTGGCCTCAAGGGCCTTGCCCAATGCAGTAATCGTGATGTCATCGCCTGTGTTCGGCGTCACTGGTCATCTCCCTGTGCTCGGCAATGTCTGCCCAAAATATAGCAATCTGTGTGCCACGAGCAGGAGGCAGTGAACGGCAGAGTAGGACAGAGAGGAGCAGACGGCTAGCAATAGAGCTGGGAAATGACCGAGCTGCGTGTGGTAGCTGGAGAGGTTACGCGCAAAGAACTGCGGCGGTGGCGCGAGGAAGGTATGCCTAACTGCTTGCGATATTTGGTGACAGTGCGCCTGGCCAACTTGTGACCGAAGCGCCCAAGGATTTCCTCCAGCTTCCTGTCAGTGAGCGGGTGGTCGGCGTCTTCGGTCTGGATTATCTGCGCGATAAGTGCCTTCACCGGCAGTGCGTCTTCAAAGAAGACATCAAAGGGCAGGAGCGTACCGGTGGGCAGCATGACGTACTTGTGGCGGGTCGCCCGCGAGACAGTTGATTCGTGCAGGCCGGTCTTCTCGGCCACCTGCTTCTTGGTCAGGGGCCGCAGCGCCATCACTCCGCGTAGGATAAGGCCCTTTTGCTCCTCCAGGATCGTCTCGCCAATAAGCTGCATGGTGGCGCGCCGCTGCTTAAGCATCTGGATGAATCGGCGCGCCCGGCGAATCTGATCCTGGACCTCCTGCGCCTGTTCAGCATCCAGCTCGTCAGGTTCAAGTGAGCGAGTCGTCCCCTCGTCGGCTATCGCCGTGTCGCCGCCCCTGCTCTGCGCGTGTTTCATCAGCCGCTCCAGGTGGAGATAAGCACGGTTAACACGCAGCGCGCCGGCCTGGCTCTGGGGGATTTCCACACGCAAATTCTGCCCGTCACCGTAGATGATCGCATCCGGATAAATGTGCTGATCACGATGATGTTGAGGCAGGTAGGAGCGAAATTGCTGGCCGGGATAGGGGTGCAGATTGTCGCGGATGTAAGCCAGCGCCTCGCCGACCTGCTCAGAGGTCAACCCGGTAGTCTCAGCTAGCTGATGTGCAATGTCGTCATCGTAGCAAGCAGCGAAGTGGTCGAGCACCTGGACGACTTCCCCGGGAACCAGCTCGCCGTTCTCGCGCTTCGCCTGGAGTTGGAGCTGTAAGCATTCGTGCAAAGACCGGGCGCCGACGCCAGGAGGGCTAAGCTGCTGGACGTAGTTAAGTGCCTGGTGAACTTGTTCGAGGGGCACGTCCAGATCCTCAGCCAGTTCGAAGAGGTCGAGGTGCAGGTAGCCATCGTCGTCAATCACGCTGATGAGTACCTCACCGATGGCGTGGAGCGATTCCGGGGCAGTGGCATGTAACTGCCAGAGCAGCTCGTCCTGCAGCGACTGGGGTGCGGGCAGCGAGCTCATCGGGAAACCATCGCCACTGCTCGAGGGCGGAGGGGAAGATGACGAAGAGGTCGCGGGGGAAAAGACGCCTGGAGGGAGTGGCTGGTAGTCGTTGTAATCCAGGTCAACGTCGAGAGCCGGGTTCTCGGTAAGTTCCTGCTCAATCCGCGCGGAAAGCTCGATGTAGCCTAGTTCGAGTAAAGCGCTCCTAACAACGAGGTACGGGCTTACCACCGGCTGAGTACGTGGCTCGACGTCATAGTGGAGCTGTAGCACGATGTTCCCCCCTGGAAGTTGCGAACGGATAGCTGTGCAGAAAACAGCTAACCGGATAGTTGAGAGTCGGCGGATGTGGCGGATTCGGGCTCAGAAATGTTGGGTTCTCCACGGCTCCGCAGCAAAATTGCTTGCCGAAGCAGTATGCTCCGCCTAGGCTATCGGCATGAGGTCGCTTTTTCTTTAGAAAGAGTTTGAGGAGGGCGTGAAAAACGGCGAAAGTGGCGAGTGGCACAGGCGATGGGAAAAGAGATCTTAAGCGGGGAGGTCAGGAAAAGACCGCGAAGTGCCAAGGTACTAAGAGATGAAAAGTACGGTGCTGGGACAACTGCAAACCGAATTGCATTATCTCGCTGTAGCGGCAATGCTGGTGCTGGGAGCAAGGTGCGTGGGAATAATAGGATGGGAAGCGCTTGCTGGGCAGCGTCATCACGAGTTGGTTCGACACGAGCAGCATGATACGGGGCGCCTACCCGAGCGTCTGGATACCAGATTGGATATCAAAAGAGTCCAGCGCGCCATCGAATACCTTGCGGAAGAGATCGGTCCGCGGCCCGCAGGTAGCAGCGGGGAAAAGCAGGCGGCGCGGTATATCCACGGGTCCCTCGAGTCGCTGGGATATGAGACAATTACCTCCGAGCCGATCGTGCTGCCGGGCGGAAGAGGCTATACCCAGAATGTGATCGCTTCCCGCCCGGAGCGCCATCGCGGTAAGTGGACCCTGGTCGTGGCCGCGCACTATGACTCAAGAAATGAGAACTGTCCAGCGGCTAACGACAACGGCTCGGGCGTGGGTATGCTCCTGGAGATAGCCCGCATACTCAGTCAGCGTGAATTGCCCTACCGGCTCCTGTTCCTGTTCTGTGGGGCGGAGGAACACCTCGGCGATGTCAGTAGCCCGTCGTTGATGGGGTCGCGTGCGTTCGTCAATAATTACAGGGTAAGTGGGGGAGAGGATATCGTGGGCATGATCAATGTGGATATGGTCGGGGTGGGGGAGAAGCTGTATATGCAAACGGTAGGGCCGCATGGCGATAAGCTGGGAGAGGTAGTCGCCAATTCCGCGCACCGGCTGGCCCTGCGAATTAACCACTACCACGGACCGCACGGCAGTGACCATATCCCCTTCGGCTGGGCAGGCATCCCCGCCGTCTGGCTCCAGAGGCTGCCCGACCCGCGGCGCGATACCCCCGAGGACCAAATGCAGTATGTCCAGGCGGAGGCACTGGGAGAGGTGGGACAGCTGCTGGTTGATGTCCTGGATAGCGTCAGCGAAGGGAAGCTCGAGCAGCTTAGGGGGTAGGAGACAGTCCTACGGCCTGCCTCACCCCTGGCCCCTCTCCCTGCAGGAGAGGGGAGAAGGCCAAAACAACGACAGCACAGCAAGCCATCGTTAATGTAGGGGCGGATGTTCATGCTGCTAGCATGAATCATCCGCCCCTACAGACGGCACGATAAAGTATGTGCAACGGTGGTTCGACAAGCTCACTACAGGCAGCACGACGGTGGCAGAATAAGGCTGAAAAGAAGGGCATTCCAGGTGTGATTTGAGGGATGTAATGCGGATTTGCGGCTAAAGTATGCACCAACACTGCCGATAAACTGACCAGGAGTCATATGCGGCAGTATAACACCAGCACAACGGCAGCACAACGGCAGCACGACAGCAGCACGACAGCAGCACAACGGCAGGCAACGACCGACAACGGCGGGGAATAGCAGCTAACGATAAAAGCAACGACGGGTGTTCTGGGGGGGGAAGATGGTTACAGGACTCTATGCCGCGGCCAGAGGCATGATGACGCAGCTCGAAAAGCACAGCGTCTATGCCGATAACCTGGCGAACGCTAATACCACCGGCTATCGGCGGCAGTGCGTCGGCCAAAGCAGCCTCAACCTTAATACCACCACCGCCCCAGCAACCAACGGCCAGATCAGCTTCCCTACCGGTGGCGTGGATATGGGCGCGGGGCCGGTGCAGGAAACAAATAACCCCCTCGATATCGCGCTCCGTGGCGCTGGCCTGCTTAGCATCCAAACCCCCCAGGGCATCTGCTATAGTCGCGACGGCCGGCTTACCCTCAACAGCAGTCGGCAACTGGTCACCATAGACGGGCATCTGGTACTGGGACAGAATGGCCCGGTAACTCTGCCCCCCGGCGACGTCACTATCAGCCCCGAAGGTAACATTATTGTGGGCGGGCAGCAAGTTGATCGCCTGGCGATCGTGGAGTTTGATGACCCCACAAACTTGCGGAAGCTCGGGGGGAACCTATTACAAGCTTCCGCGCCGCCCGCCCCAGCACAATCAACGACCGTTGCCCAAGGATACATCGAAGGCGCCAACGTGCGCGTGGTCTCGGAAATGACAGCCATGATGCAATGCCTGCGGGTCTACGAGGCTAACGCCGCCGCCTTCCAAGAGCAGGCCGCCAGCATACGCAGCCTGATGGAAACGGTCGCAGCGATATGAGGATAACAGCAGATAGCAGTAGATAGGAAACGACAGGAGCAACAGGCAAGAAGCCTCTTGTACGGAAGAGCTACAGTGAGGGATGATTTGATATGATGCGCGCGCTGTGGTCGGCAGCGACTGGAATGATAGCCCAGGAACTGCACGTTGATACCATTGCCAATAACCTGGCTAATGTCAATACGGGGGGCTATAAGCGGCAGAGAGTCAACTTCCAGGACCTGCTCTACGACACTATGCGGATGCCCGGTACGCCCTCCGCTCAGGGCGTCGAAATACCCACCGGCATCCAGATCGGCCTGGGTACCCGCGTGGCCTCAACCAGCAAAATGTTCGACCAGGGCACCTTCCAGGAAACCGGTAACCCGCTGGACTTGGTTATCGAAGGTAACGGCTTCTTCCAGATCCTCCTGCCCGATGGGACCATCGGCTATACCCGAGCAGGAGCGTTTAGCCTGGATAGCCAGGGAAATATCGTCACCCCGGAAGGCTATTCGCTCGAACCCAGTATCGTAGTGCCCTCCGGAGCGCAAATCGCAGTGGGCGTTGACGGTACGGTATCAGCAATAATCAGCGGCCAACCCCAGAACCTGGGACAGATCCAGATCGCCCGCTTCGCAAACCCCGCCGGGCTGCTGAGTAAAGGGCACAGCATCTTCGTCGAAACAGCCGGCTCAGGAGCAGCCATCACCGGTAGCCCTGGACTCGACGGGGCTGGCACGATCGCCCAGGGTGTGCTCGAGCTGTCAAATGTCAAAGTGGTCACGGAAATGGTCAATATGATCGTCGCCCAGCGGGCCTATGAAGCTAACTCCCAGGCGATCAAAATCGCCGATTCAATGCTCCAAACCGCCAGCCAGCTCAACAGATAAGGAAAATGGAACGGCCTTGCGGAGAACCCGCTTTTTGGAAAAAGCTGGTTCTCCGCACCTCTCCGGCAAAAACCCTAAAAGTGGACGTTGCATTCGCGGATGACCAGTAGAGGGAGTAAGGAAGACGAGAAGGGCTTGACATGCAGAAGTGGTTTATGGCAGCGATAATTCTGATAATCATCACCAGTAGCGCCCGGGCAGAAGATGAAGCGCTAACCATCACTCTGCCGGAGAATGCGGTCGTTGCCGCCGGGGATATGTCGCTGGGACAGGTCGCCGAAGTAACCGGTCCGGCCGACCAGGTAGCAAAACTGGCCGCGGTCAGCCTGGGGCCAGCACCGCTGGCGGGCTATCAGCGGCCCATTACAGTGGGGTTGATTATCCTGCGGCTGCGGCGGGCGGGATGGAATCCGGATGGGGTTGCCCTGGCCGGCGAGCCCCAAACCATGGTGGTTACCCAGGGGCAGCCGCAGCCGGTAGTGGTGAATAATCAAGCAGGGTCAGTACAGCAGCTCGCCCCGCCTGCGCCGCAAATTGTCATTAAGCGCGGCGATACCGTCCGTATCGTGCTCTCATATAAGGGCATAACCATCGTCACCGTCGGACAAGCCCTCAATGATGCCGCGCAAGATCAAATCGTGCGCGTTAGAGTTGCGGGGAGCCGGCATACTACCTATGGGCGCGTCGCCAACGCGCGGACCGTAGAAGTGAAGTTGTGAGGAGATTTTCGATGGCAAGAATGACCAAAATCGGCATTGTGGCAATATGCGTGGCGCTGGTCGGAGGCCCACTGGGCGCCCAGCAGTTCGAGCCGCCGCCGCAGTACAGCTTCTTTACTAACTTGTTTGTTGACGCTAAAGCCAGCCAGATCGGCGACGTGGTGCTGGTTATAATCTCAGAAACAGCCCAGGCCCAGCACCGGGCGGCCCGTTCCCTCGACCATAAGACCGCTAGCGACGTCGGGCCGGGCTTGGGCAAGTTCGACTTCATCCCCTTCTTCGGCTTCGGCGCGGAGTCCAGTTCCAGCGCTAGCGGCCTCGCCACCCGCCAGGAGAGCCTCAGCGCCCGCATCGCAACGCGTATCGTGGATATTACACCCGAAGGCAACTTCGTGATCGAAGGCAGTCGCTATATTCGCGTCAACCTCGATGTGCATAAAATCACCCTGCGGGGAATCGTCCGGCCCCAGGATATCAGCGCCGGTAACAGCGTCTATTCGTGGGATGTCGCCGACGCCGAAATAACCTACGAAGGCTCCGATCCGGCCCGGCCCGGGCGGAAAGTCGGGATCGTCACAAGAGTGTTGAATTGGTTGTTTTGAGGGATAGTGGATAGTGGTTAACGGCAGATAACGGCAGACAACCGTAGAAGCGACATTCTTGTCGCGATAGGATAATGGATAGAGATTGAGTATGAGTAGGGCAAGATTGATGCAAGTGGGGCTGGCGATTATCGCGCTGGCGCTGGGGAGTCCAGCGGCCGCCACCAGCCTGCGTATCAAAGACGTGGCCGAGGTCGTCGGCACCCAACCGCAGCAGCTCATCGGCTACGGGCTTGTCGTCGGCCTCGAAGGCAGCGGCGATACCAGTAGTACTATGTTCACCGCACAATCATTGGTCAGTATGCTCGAGCGGCTCGGTGTCAAAGTAGATCCGAGCGGAGTTGAAGTCGAAAACGTCGCTGCGGTCATGGTCACCGCAGAGCTGCCGGCCTTCGCCGCACAAGGGACTACCATAGATGTCACCGCCTCGTCGCTGGGCGATGCTAAGAGCCTCCAGGGCGGTATGCTCCTGCCTACCCCGCTGTACGACGGGGACGGGCAGCTCCGGGCAATGGCGCAGGGGCCGATATCCCTGGGGGGCTTTAGTGCGGGGGGCACCGGCGACAGGACTACTAAGAATCACCAGGTGGTCGGCAGGATACCGGGAGGGGCGCAGATCACTCAGGACACCGCCCAACCAGTGCAAGTCGCCGGCCGGATCTGCCTGGCGCTGCGCCAGCCGGACTTCACTACCGCGGCGCGCATAGTCACAACTATCAATACCCACCTGGGCCCGGGAATAGCTAGGGCGGCTAATGCAGCCATCATTGAAGTGAATGTCCCCCCGGAAAACCAGGATATGGTGGGCTTTGTGACTACAATCGAAGGTCTTCAGGTCCACCCGGATGAGCCCGCGCGAGTCGTAATCAACGAGCGCACCGGTACCGTCGTAATAGGGCAGAATGTGCGGATCCTGCCGGTGGCCATCGCCCACGGCAGCCTTACTGTGCGAGTGCGCCAGGAATGGCAGGTCTCCCAGCCAGCACCGTTCAGCGAGGAGGGAACAACAGTCGTCGTCCCCAGCGAAGAAACAACCGTGGTCGAAGAAGACCGTGCCTTAATGCCGGTCCAGCAGCAAACAACCCTCGAGGACCTCATAACGGGGCTGAATGCGCTGGGCGTGACCCCCCGGGACTTGATAGCAATAATCCAAGCGCTCGAAGAAGCCGGCGCGCTCCAGGCGGAACTGGTCATAATGTGAAAAGACAGTGGCTAGTGGAGAGTGGAATAGTGGACAGTGAACGGCAGACAGCGACAGACAACGGCAGACAACAGGACGAAACAGCATATAATGGTAGGAGCGACATTTTTGTCGCGATGGGTGAGAGCATACGGCGGGCTAAAGCAGCACGACCGCAGCATGACGGCCCACGGCGAGGGAAATAGCTGGTGAGTCAAGGGATAGGACGATTGCAACTCGAGCAGGGAATGCCCGAGAAGCGGGAAAACAACCCGCAGCGATTGCACCAGGCCTGCCAGCAATTCGAAGGCATCTTCATCAGCGCAATGCTGCGGGCAATGCGCAATACCTTGCCCAGTGGAGGCATCCTCCCTGCCAGTATCTCCCGGAGAGTCTGGGAGAGTCAGTTCGACGCAATACTCGGTGAGGCACTGGGTAAAACAGGTAGCCT
>JALGTU010000124.1 GCA_029821195.1 Candidatus Zipacnadia bacterium | reverse complement strand
CCTGGAGAGATATATCCCGCATCTGAGAACCGCCGGCTTGCAGCATGTTGACCCGGCCCGGTGGCCCAACCTGTCGCTGGTCCAGTTTCTCGAAGACCCGGTCAGCGTCGGAGCAGCGTGGGAATACATCCCCCCCGTCCGTGCCTCGACACTGACCCAGTCAGCCGCTCAACGCTTCACAAGCAGTGGGACCTATACGCTGGAGGGGTTCGAGACCATCAACGACCGCCAGTGCGCGAAGATCGCCATGGTATACGACCTGGAGTTGATCCAGCCACCCGACTCCTCAGCCGCCTCCCCTGCCCCGACCCGGGCCAAACTCAAAGTCCAATACCTTAGCTTCTCCATGACCGGCACGGGTACGCTCTATTTTGACTATGGAGCCGGCCAGATGGTCAACAGTGACTTTACTATGACAGTCAATTCTCATGCCAGGATCTCCTTGCCCGGGCGAGTTGATGCCGCCGGGAAGCGCACTACCCAGACCATCGAGCAGCACACCAAGGACCTGGTACTCGATGTCCGCATCAATCTGGCCCCGTAGTGCGCCCAGGTAAACTGCGCAGGAGGTGGCGAGAGCGGGCGCAACGAATAGGAGTTAGAACTGTCTGTAGTCAATGATAATGCTTGATGCAGTTGTGAAAGGAGCTCAACCGATGTCCAAGTCCAATCTCTTGCTGGGTTCGTTGCTGTTAAGCGTGCTTGTGGCTTCACTATTCCTGGGTGGGTGCGGGGGCGATAGCGCGGTAGCGTTGTACTTCAGCGTCTCGGAGGGCGCTTCGTGGTCCCCGCTGGGTCGGTTAGCCTTTGCTTCCTACGGCGGCGACGGACAATTATACATTGCCAGTGTTACTAACACCGGCGGCGGGGCCGTGTTCCTGACACCCACGGCCGACCAGGGCGGCCGGCATCCGGCGTACAGCCCCGATGGCCTAAACGTCGCCTTCGCCTCACAACGGGGTGACAGTCCCGCCATCTATATCATGGATGCAACCACCGGCGACCGGGCCGGCGCTGACAAGATCACCGACGACACCGGCACTGGCGTTGATATGCAGCCCAGTTGGCGGCCCGACGGCCTGGCGTTGATCTACACCAGCACCCGCCGCAACAACAATTCTGACATCTGCACCATTGACACCGATGGCACCAATCAGCAGGCACTCCTCGCCGACGGTCGCGAGTACCAGTGGGCCAGCTACAACCCCCAGGATGCCACTGAGATAGTCGTGCAACGGGCGGACTCTCCCGGCGATGACGACACTGACATATTCGTCTATGAGCTGGCTGACATTAACAATCCCACAGCAATAGCGCCCAGCCCCTTCACCGACGGCGGGCCGGCCTGGAGCCCCGATGGCGACAAGATTGCCTTCCACTCTGACCGCTACGGGTCCTTCGAGATCCTGGTCTGGAATATCACCACCCAGACTCTGATCCGGGTAACGAACGATGACCTCTGCAACCGCTGGCCGGTGTGGAATGCGGACAGTGACCAAATCGCCTTCACCCGCAGTGCTCAGCCATTCTTGCCCGGCGAACTGTGGTCGGCGGCGGCCGAGGAGGACGGAGCTCTGACACGGATAACCCGAATCCTCCGATAGAGCGTGCTCCGGTCTCCCTACGCGTCTCACTACGTCCGGGCGCAACCCGGCGCGTAGCACAACCCAGTAGTTCACCCGTGGCCGAGACAGTTGCTGCCTCGGCCACGCATTCTTAGGGGAGCCGTGCGATGATACCGTTGCGCGACAACATTAGATCCGTCCGTGCACCCGTGGTCAACATCGCGATTATTGCCGCCTGCGTCGCCGTCTTCATCTACCAGCACATTGCCCCGGAGACGATCCAGCAGTATGCTTTTCGTCCCGCTTATCTGGCCTCGCTGGGCGCTATCCAACAGGTCGGTCCCCGAGTTGCCGTCGGCAGCCTTATCGCCTCGCTGTTCATGCACGGCGACATTCTCCATTTGGGGTTCAATATGCTCTTTCTGTGGGTCTTTGGCGATAACGTTGAGGACCGCATGGGCCATCTGCGCTACCTCACCTTCTATCTGCTCTGCGGCATCCTGGCGACGCTCGCCCACAGTGCCATGGCCCTCCTGGGCACAGTATTCACCGGCCCCCAGGGCCTGGCTATCGGGTTAATCGGCGCCAGCGGAGCTATTGCCGGCGTGCTGGGCGCATACTACAAGCTGTTCAAGGGCGCCTACATTCGCGCGCTGCTGCCCTTATTCATTGTCTTTACCCTCGTTGACATTCCTGCCGGCTTGTTCATCATCATCTGGTTCGCGCTCCAGCTTCTCCATGGTCTCAGCTCCCTGGGCAGCGTCGGCGGAGGTATCGCCTTCTGGGCGCACATCGGGGGTTTTGTCGCCGGTATCTATCTGGTCAAGTTGTTCGTTCCGCGCCAGCGGCAACGCTTGGGCCCGCGCGTGCTGGACGTGCGGATGGATTGACGCACCGGCTCGTTGCGACGACTCTTCAGCGGGCGGCAGAGGCTTGCAGCCCGTGCGACGCCGTTCACTCTTTACTATCCACTGCTCGTTTCCCGCCCAGCCGCCGCAGGTAGCAATCCGCCACCAGCATCCCCGCCCGCAGCGCTATGCCCAGCCAGATCAGCCAGCGGCTACCAAACCAGCGGCTCCAGTGCTTGGTGTACAGCCGGTACATACTGCGGTGGGTATGCAGGATGGTCTTGATCTCGGCCTGCTGGCTGCTGCGGCCGACGGCATGGACAATTTCCGGCTGGGGCGTATACAACACCTGCCAGCCGGCCTGCTGGGCGCGCAGGCAATAGTCCACGTCCTCCGAGCCCCAGAAGAAGCCCTCATCCAGTCCGCCAATTTCCTCGACCAGTTCCGCTCGGATCAGCATCGCGGCGCCCGACAGCCAGTCCACTTCGCGTACCTCGTCATGCTCCCAGTCAGTCATCAGATAGTGCCGGACACTCCTGACGCCGGGGATAAGCGGCTCGAGGAAAGTATTGCGGAATATCGCGGCGGCCACGGTCGGGAACCGGCGACACGAATACTGAAGTCGCCCGTCCGGGTAGCGCAGCTTGGGCCCGATAATACCGGCTTGCGGGTGGGCATCGGCGAAGCTGATCAGTTCGTCCAGCGCCCCGGGTGGCACGATGGTGTCGGGGTTGAGCAGAAAGTAATACCGGCCCCCACCAGCGGCAATCGCCTGATTCACCCCGCTGGCGAACCCGCGGTTCTCCGGGTTAGCAACTAGCTTGACCTGGGGAAAGTCTTCGGGCAACCGTCCGGGTGTAGCATCAGTGGAGGCATTGTCCACCACAATCACGTCAAAGCTCACCCGATTCCCGCCGCTGTAGAGCGATTCCAGGCAAGCTTGCAGGTCCTCCCAGACATTCCAACTCACGATGCAGACGGTCAGGTCACTGGGAGCTATCTGCCTCACCGCCGCCGCTGCTGGGATCCTCGGCCTCTTCGATGAGCATAATGGGGATGCCGTCCCGTATCGGGTAGCGCCGTCCACACTGCTGGCAGACTATACGGTCATCTTTCAGTTCAATCGGACCCTTGCAGGCCGGGCAGGCCATTATCTCCAGAAGCTGGTCGTCTATCACGCTTGGTCTCCTTAACACTGGCAGAGCGATCACGCAAATCCGATGCACACAGATTCGCCGGCTGCTCAGTTAATTCCTGCCGCAGCGGACTCCGGAACAGGACAGAGTCACGCTTGTCGCGGATAGGTAGATATGTTATAGTATCTTAACATCTATCAGCTCCAGGCTCAAGTAACACACTCCGGGGCAATACCGTGGACGAGTCACCTCACTTTGATGCTGCGCGAGTCTACCGGCTATGCCGACTCTTTATCCGGGTAGTGGAACAAATTGTCCAGGCCGAGGCGCGTGAGTTGCCCCGCACCAACGGCCAGGTGACGGCGGTGCAATACCGCGCGCTGGAGTTCATCCAGTTACACCCCGGCTGCTGCATCAACAACCTTGCCGACGGTTTGGCCACCAGCCACCCCGCTGCCCTCACGCTGGTGGAACGCCTCGAGAACCACATGCTGGTGCGGCGCCGCCGATCTGAGCACGACCACCGCATGATCGAGCTATACACGACCCGCCAGGGACGCGACTGCGTCCAGTGTGCACATGACAAGTCTCTGGAGATTATCAACAAGGTCTTCCGCCAGCTCAGCAGCAATAACGGCTTCACCTTCGACAAGGTGCTCCACGAGTTCATCGAAGTGGCTGCTAACTCGACTGCGAACTTGCCGCCTATCTGTCTGCACTGCGGGGACCAACACAGCCACGATTGCCCCCTGGCCAAAACCTCCGTCTCCCGTCCATGAGCGGAGGCAGACCGCGCAGGTGGTGGAGCTTCGTCGGTGAACAAGCATCGCATAGTCCCCTCAGCCATACCCGAGACACCGAATCTTAACCGGAGGATGGACAATGGCAACCACACAGCAAATGCTGCCAACCATTGAATTGGGAAAGCACCAGGTTACCCGCCTGATCATCGGAGGCAATCCCTTCAGCGGCTTCTCCCATCAGAACGCCCAGCTAGACCGCGAGATGATCGAATACTACACCATGCCCCGCCTCCAGGCGACGCTGGACGAATGTTGGCGACAGGGCATTAACACTGTCCAGTCGCGCGGCGACCGCCACCAGATGCGGATGTTCCTCGAATACCGCCTGCGCGGCGGCCAGATGCAGTGGATTGCCCAGACCGCCAGCGAGTTCGCCAATATTTACGCCAATATCGCGCAGATCGCCTCTTACGAGCCGATTGCCATCTACCATCACGGCACCCACACCGATAATTCCTGGCATAGCGGCCAGATTGACGCGGTGGCCGATATCGTCAAAGCAATCAAGGACACGGGGCGGCCTGCCGGAGTTGGCACGCATATCCCCGAGGTAATCGAGTACGCCGAGGAGCACGAGTGGGAAACGGATTTCTACATGGGCTGCTTCTACAACTTGGCGCGGGCCTACAAGTCTGCTCCCGCTGTCGAGCGAGACGCATACCAGGCCGACCAGTTCCCGGCTGCTGACCCCGAGCGAATGACCGCGGTACTGCGCCAGGTGCCCAAGCCGTGCCTGGGCTTCAAGATCCTGGCGGCCGGGCGCAACTGCGCTGATGAGCAGACGCTCGAGGCTACTTTCCGGTACGCCTTCGACCACCTCAAGCCAACCGACGCGGTAGTCGTGGGCATGTTCCCAAAATACAGTAATCAGGTCGCACAGAATGCCGGACTGGTGCGCAGAATACTCGATGACCCCGCAACGAGCACTGTCTAACCAGCCATCACTCCCATTACAGAGGATAACACCTGATGCGCCCGCTACTCATTGACGATCTTGATGTGCTTCGAACTAAGCTGACGGGCCCGCTATGCCCCCAGTGGGAAATGTTCCTCGATCTGACCTCGGCATACGCTGACAAGTTCCCCGAATACGCTGCGCTGGCGTACCTGGGTACCGGTGAGCGCTCGTACGCTGCCGCCTACCGGCAGCATCTGCTCAGGCTAATAGATACGATGGCCCAGGCCGACTTTACCGAACTGGGGCAGTTCCATACCTGGACTCACTGCTTTGCCCCGGCCCGCCAGGCGCTGATGATGGACTGGATCGAGCCGGCCGGCGTGCTAACGGAGGCCGAACACCGCCAATTCGCCGAAGCCATCATTGACTACACCTACAAACACGCTTACCTCCACGCCCATTCCCGCTACCCGATGTCCGACAATCAGATCGCCAATATGCTGGCCGCATGCCTGTACGTGGGCTACTACTTCGGCATTCACGCCGGCGATGACCCGCGCGCCCAGCGCCTGTACACCTACGGGCTGAGTCGCTTCCCGGAGTTGCTGGGCCACTGCAATCCTGGCGGCTACGGCGGGGAAGGCTCCGGCTACAACAATTCTTGCCTGGCTCCGGTCATCGCGATGATGGCCTGGCTCCTGGAATGGCAGACCGGCCGGGACTATTTCCGCCGCCGCTATCCACCGAGTGATGTTTCTGTCGTGGAGATGCTCGAGATGGTCATGCACATCCACAGTCCCGCCTCCCTGACGGTGCCGTGGGGCAAGGGCTTCCGGCGCTGTGATACCAAGACGCCGCTGGTGATGCTGGCACGGTGGACCAACCGGTCCGAACCGCTGGCCATTATCGAGGAGCTCGACCTCTGGAACATCGAAGGGCGCATGGGCTTCGGCAACGACGACCGCCTGTGGTCGCTAGTATTCTGGCCCGACAAGCAGTTGCCGGCAGGCGATCCGTTCCTCTCCTGGTACGAGCCGCACACCGCCGCGGGCCTGGTCGCACCACAGCGCAGGATGCGACTGTTTCAGATGTGGGATCGCTGCGGCGCGGGCCTGTACGTGTCGCGGCAGCAGGTCAACCCCAATGCAGTCATCCTGGAAGCCGACGGCAGCCCTTTCTTTATGGACGGCACGGCCAGCCCCGAATGCACCTTGTTCCACTACCCTGCGGAGGCCTTCGATCGCTTCATCACTGCCGGTCTGGCCGCCAACACGGAGCGGTACCTCACCGCCGATGGGCGAGCCTTTGACCGGGATAACTGGCTGCTGAATATGGGAGTGGGCTACGGCACGGTTGGTGCCTCCAATTCCGTGGTAATAGACGACCAGGGCTACTACACCCCGGAGACGCCCCGCACAGGCCACGCGGTCGCCTTTGGCACAACCGAATCGCTGGCAGCAGTGACCGCTGATGCCACTGATTTTTACCGCCCCCACTATGACCTGGAACTCGCCCAGCGCACCTCGCTGATGGTCAACAACGAATACTACATCATATCCGACCGGCTTCAGGCGACCACCCCCCACGCTTACCGTCATCAGTTCTTCCTGCGCCGCGAGGTAAGCAGATCAGCTACCGGCCTTGTCGTTGACACTCCCGAGATGAACCGACTGCATTTCGTGGCCGAAGACAGCGCCCCAGCGCAGCTTGATGACGCCGACGGCTTCCCGCTTGTGCCCGAACCGACCTCAGTACGCGCTTCCTTCTACACCCACGGCACTGCCTCGAGTATCGCCTTTCTGCTTTGGCCGGAGCCGAGGCTGGAGACAGTGCTTGATCTCGACGGCATCTGGCAGCATCAAGCCGACGGCGAAGACAGCGTACAGCAGGTCGAAATTGCACAGGCCTGCCGCCAGACTGCGCGGTATGGCCCGGACACAGTCCACACCTTCAGCCGGACGTTCACCGGGGAAGAAGCCGTTCCTGAGGGATTGTACCTGTGGATCAACCAGTGGATCGAGGGCTCAGGCCTGATGATTAACGGCTATACTATTATTGAACCCAAACTCGGCGGCGGCCAGCACAATCCGGCGATGATACCCCAGGTCTTTGACGTCAGCGGCTTCGTTACCAGTGGCGAAAACCGGGTGGAGATTGTCACTGTTTCGCCAGATGGTGCCACCGTTGGCGCGCCGATTCGCCTGATGCGGCTGGTGGAGACAGCTTCGCCCCCCCACCTCACCCGCGTGGCCGACTGCGTCATCGAGGTCAGTCGCGGCGAACGCACCGACACCATTGTGTGCGACAATCACGATCATCTGCTGGTTGAGGCGGGTGCTCTGACCACCGATGCGCTCGCCGCAGTCCACACACAGGGGACCGTTTGCTTCCTGGAGGCGACACGCGTGCAGCAGGGCCAGTGGCGTCTCGACGCAGATGTTCCGATCAGCGGTGAGCTCAGCGCTGGCGTCATCGGCCTCAATGACGAGTTTACCGGCACCTTGCATTTTACCACCAGCCAATCACAACTTGTGGTCCATTCCGGCGATGCGCTCATTATCAACTATCAGGGAGTTGACGGCCTCACCCTCAAGCTCATCGGCTGGGAAGACCGGATAGTCCTGGTCAATGGCGAACTGGCTGAGTGCGAAGCCCATCGCGACGGACGC